>NZ_JBALOP010000038.1:65176-113986 GCF_036962685.1 Bacillus sp. JJ1566
AATACGCCAAGGCGCATTTAATTAACGAGACTACATCTTGGAGGAAATTTTATGGAATTAGTAGATATTAAGCATGAACTGGATAAAATGGCTAAGAAATTAGCGGGCTTCAGGGGGTCTCTTTGACTTAGAGGCCAAACAAGCGCGAATCACCGAGCTTGATGAAATGATGTCAATGCCAGATTTCTGGAATGACCAGAATGCAGCTCAAACCGTGATTAACGAAGCAAATGCACTAAAGGATCAGGTAGTTGAATTCAATAACCTAAATGATGCTTATGAAAATCTAGAGCTTACCTATCAGCTTGTTAAGGAAGAGCCAGATGCAGATTTACAGGCAGAGCTAGATGAGGAAATTCAAGAACTATCTAAGAGTCTAAGTGATTTTGAGCTGCAGCTACTTTTAAGCGAGCCGCATGATAAAAATAATGCAATCTTAGAGCTTCACCCAGGTGCGGGTGGTACAGAGTCACAGGACTGGGGCTCCTTGCTTCTTCGTATGTACACTCGTTGGGCTGAGAAAAAAGGCTTCAAGGTTGAAACGTTGGACTATCTACCTGGTGACGAAGCCGGGATTAAGAGTGTTACCCTTTTAATCAAAGGCCACAACGCCTACGGCTATTTGAAGGCTGAAAAAGGGGTACACCGTTTAGTAAGGATTTCACCGTTCGACTCATCAGGTCGTCGTCACACTTCATTTGTGTCTTGTGAAGTTATGCCGGAGTTCAACGATGAGATCGAAATCGACATCCGCAGTGAAGATTTAAAAATTGATACGTACCGTGCTAGTGGAGCGGGTGGTCAACACATTAACACCACGGACTCAGCTGTTCGTATTACACACACACCAACGAATACAGTTGTAACGTGTCAAACTGAGCGTTCCCAAATCAAGAACCGTGAACAAGCGATGAAAATGTTGAAGTCAAAGTTGTACCAGCTTGAAATTGAAAAACAGCAAGCCGAATTAGACGAAATCCGCGGTGAACAAAAAGAAATCGGCTGGGGCAGTCAAATCCGCTCCTATGTTTTCCACCCATATTCCATGGTTAAAGACCACCGCACAAATGTTGAGGTTGGTAACACTGGAAGCGTTATGGACGGCGATATTGATATCTTTATTGATGCGTATTTACGTTCGAAATTGAATTAATGTTTTGAGGGGGGCAGCCATGTGGCTGCCCCTTTTGGTATGTTTTTGTGAGGGCAGAGAACCTGTGGTACATGCAATTATTAAAGTAGATGCAATATCTGTGATACGACGCAAAAATCTTTGGGACGACGCCAAATATCTTAGGGACGACGCAAAAACCTTTGGAAAGACGCAAATATCCATGGAACAACGCAAAAGTCCATGGGACGACGCAAAAACCTTTGGAACGACGCAAAAATCCATGAGACGACGCAAATATCCGTAAGCGACATAAAATATTCATGGCGCAAGGCCAAAGAAATTCATAATCTCCGGCCCCCCTTAGCTTAACTGCAAACAAACGATGTTTAAACCATTTTTCCCCAGCACACCTATGTTCAAATCTATGAAAAAAATGTAAAATAGAGGGAGAAATATAAATTGGGGGATAACCTTATGACTGAAAAGATTTTATCAATCGAAGAGTTAAAACGAGAGGATCTTATTCGAAAAAACAAATTGGTCGGCCTTGTTTCACTTATTTCTGTCATTCTAGCAGTTGTTGTTGAAATTTCGATTGGACAGCCGCTGCAAATGATTCTTACGATCGGAATCGGCGGGGCTATTGTTCTATCAATCTTATTTTTACTGATTTACAAGAACCTATTTTTAAAGCAAGTACCTTATTTTTCAGTTATAGGGATTTCGGTGGTTCTGTTTATCATTATGTCTAGCTCGCAATCGGCGCCGATTATCCTTTTACCATTCTATCTTCTGACAACGGTTGCAATCTACAACATGCGAAAAACACTAATCTTTGGTGTGGCTTGTGCCATCTTAATAACAGTTCTATTTTTCGTGACAAAGGGGCAGGAATTTGGCTATACCCCGAAGGAACTTATTATCTACTATTTAATTTTCACGGTTATCATTGCGACTCTGTTTTTCCAGAGTATCGTTACAGGAAGGTTGACTCAGGATATTCAGGAGACGCATAAGCATACCGAGCAACTGCTAGAAATGAGAAAGCAGCATGCGGCCCAGCTTGAGGCAAGTTCACAAACCATTAGCGAAAACATTACAAATATCCGCCGTCAAGGTGAGGAGCAAATGCATTCCTTCAATGAAATGACATTTGCCGTTTCGGAAATCTCATCAGGGATGAATACGCAAAACGAAGCAGCGTCAACTATTACCGAAACCATTGAGGAACTCAACAAGGTCGTTCAGTCGCTTGTAAAAGGTTCTAACCACCTTAGCATTCAGACGGAAAATGCGAATCAAGCGGCTGACAATGGTAACGAGACCATCGACCTATTACTCACAAAAATCACGGACTTCCAAGCATCCGTAAATTCAATGTCTGAAACAATGAATTTATTAGTTAAAAAAATACATGAGACAAATGGTTTCACGGATCGTATTCAGGAGATTGCGTCGCAAACGAATTTACTCGCGTTGAACGCCTCGATCGAAGCAGCACGCGCAGGTGAAAGCGGGAAAGGCTTTGCTGTTGTTGCATCCGAAATTCGGAAGCTTTCAGAGGTCACATCAAATACAGCAAACCTCATCGCTGAGAATCTTAAAGAAGTAAATGAAAGCACCACATTAACGCAAAAACAAATGGCGGAAAACGCTGAAAAAATGGACGAGAGTGTCAAGCTTACAAAGGATACTAAAGGTGTATTCACAGTTATCGACGACACCGTTTCTGAGCTCAACGAGACTGTTAAGCATTTCGAGAAAATTGCGAACGAAATTGGAAATTCATCACTTTCGATGGAAATCTCAGTCAATGAATTTGCATCCATCATTGAAGAAACAACTGCATCGCTCGAGGAAATCACGGCATCCATCGAAAACCAAAACGGCCAGATGCAGCACCTCGTCTCCTATGTTCAAAACACAGACGACGCTACAGCAGAACTAATGGAGATTTTTAAAGAAAAATAGTTGGTATCTAGTCTCAGGGTAGCGGGGACAGGTCTTCTGTCCCAATTCGCTTAAAAGTGGGCAAAGGGACATCTATCTCATTAAAGGAGTGAAATACATATGGTCTATCAAGCTAGTAAAAGTCGTTATAGTGAAATGAAGTATAATCGTGTTGGGAAATCTGGTTTATTGTTACCTGCGATTTCCTTAGGATTGTGGCATAATTTCGGGGGAGTCGACTCGTTTGAAAATGGGCGGAACATTTTACGAAAGGCATTTGATCTTGGAATTACCCATTTTGATTTGGCGAACAACTATGGACCACCACCTGGTAGTGCTGAAGAAATGTTCGGGAAGATGATGAAGGAGGATTTTGCGTCATATCGTGATGAGATGGTCATTTCCACGAAGGCAGGCTACCACATGTGGGAAGGTCCATATGGCGACTGGGGTTCTAGAAAGTATTTGATATCAAGCCTTGACCAAAGCTTAAAACGAATGGGCCTTGAATATGTGGATATTTTTTATTCACACCGTCCAGACTCGAACACACCACTTGAGGAAACAATGGGCGCCCTTGACCAAATTGTTCGACAAGGCAAAGCACTGTATGTTGGAATTTCTAATTACAGTCCTACTCAAACATTGGAAGCGATTCGTATTTTAAAAGAGTTGGGTACACCATTGCTCATTCACCAACCAAGATATTCGATGTTCGACCGCTGGATTGAGGACGGTCTGCAGGATGTGTTAACTGAAAATGGCGTGGGCTCCATCGTGTTTTCCCCGATGGCCCAAGGATTGTTAACGAATAAGTATCTAGGCGGCATTCCGAACGATTCAAGGGCAGCGAAGGTAAATACATTCCTTCAAAAAGATCAAATTACAGAGGATGTTTTACAAAAAATCCAAAAGCTAAATGAACTTGCCGTAGAAAGAGGACAAAGCCTTGCGCAAATGGCACTGGCATGGGTTTTGCGTGAAGGTCGAGTCATGTCCGCCTTAGTTGGAGCGAGCAAAGTAAGTCAGATTGAGGACAGTATAGCGGCCTTAAAAAATCTCAATTTCACTGAAGAAGAATTAACAAAAATTGAGGATATTTTAAAATAAATTAGTCATACTAGTAAGGCGCATAATAGAAGGGGAGTAGCCTAGATTAGGTTGCTCCTCTTCTATTTGTTGTGAACACGGGGAGACTACTAAAATAATTTTTTGTTTACTAAAATTGTTTACTTTGCGTCAATTCATGTATACTATATAAGTAGAAGGAAGACAGAAGGGATGAGAAGTTATGGCCACGATTCGTGATATAGCCCAGAAATCTGGCTTTTCAATTGCAACGGTTTCTAGAGTGCTTAATAATGATGTGAATTTATCTGTTAGTGAAGATACAAGAGATAAAATTAAAGCGGTTGCTGAAAGTTTAGGGTATAAAAAGAAGCAAGGGGTTACGCAATTAAACAATGTTGCTTTTCTATATTGGATCTCCAATGAAGAAGAGCTTGAAGATGTTTTTTTTAAGGGGATTCGAACGGAGCTTGAAAAGCAAGCGAAACAACGGAAAATCGAATTGGTTCGTTATCACATAGATGATGGAATAGAAAAGGTAGATAAGAATTCAACGGCATTTATTGCGATTGGAAAGTTAACTGAACGGGAAATCAAATACCTAGAGGAAATCACTCCTCATGGCGTGTTTTTAAATACAAGAAGAGACCCGCATAATCTTGATTCTGTCCTACCTGATTTGAAGCTTATGACAGAATACATGATTCAGTTCTTTGAAGGGCTAGGGTACGAACGTATAGGGTTTATTGGTGCGGATGATTATGATGTAGAGACACATGAACCTATTCCTCAGTTACGGGAGATCACGTTCAGAAACTATCAAAGAGAACAAAATAATTTAAAGGAAGAGGATATTTTAATCGTACCTGCAAGTACTGTGAAAAATGGCTATAAAGCTGCAATGAAGGCGATTGAGGAGATGGGGGATGACCTTCCGGAAGCATTTGTTGTTGCGACTGATCCACTTGCAATTGGGGCGCTTCAAGCATTTAATGAAATGCAAATTCCGATCCCCCAACGAGTTGCATTCTTTAGTATCAATAATATCAGTGTAACAAAATATGTTTCTCCACCATTAACAACCTTTCATATTGATATTCCTACCCTTTGTGAAACTGGTTTGGATCTCGTAGAGGAAAGGTTAACAAAAAATAGAACAACCGCGAAAACGGTATATATACAAGGAAAACCGATTTTTCGAAAAAGTACACCATCCATAGAAGGAAAAAAGTGAGCTGCGGGCTCTCTTTTTTTTGCCCTAATCGCATATTGTCACACATTACCGGGCGCATGAACACCACCAACCTGGAGAAAGTAAGGATATGTATATGCTAAAGACTGGAAAATAGTGAAAAAACAGTAAACACAGATAATAATTTTAGTAAAATAATAATAATTAAACGTTTACATTTTTACTTCAAGGTGATATTATTTTATTAGTAAACAAATTACTAAAAAGGGGAATGGATTTTATGAAAAATAAATTCAGCTTTTTTATTGTAGTAATAGTATTAACTGTCTTACTGGCTGCTTGTGGTAGTTCAAGTAGTCAAGGTGGGGCTGACGACGATGTCGTTACTATCTGGGCAAATAACATTAACGTCCCGGTATTAGAAAAAGCGGCAGAAATCTATAAACAGGATCACCCTGATTTCAAAGTGAAAATTATTGAAACAGGTGGTAAGGATATTAAAAGTAAAACAACAACGGGATTACAGGCTGGCGGGAAAGGACTACCAGACGGATTACTTCAATCAGACGATGAGCTTCAAGGTAAATTAGAAGCTTTCCCTAATGCATTTGCAAATCTAAGTGAACTGGGATTTGATGAAAATAAAAAGGATTTTCCAGAGTTCAAACTAGACGCTGTTTCAAAGGATGGGAATATCTATGCAATGCCATTTGATACAGGTCCAGCTGCTGTCTTCTATCGCACAGATATCTTTGAAGAAGCTGGTGTAAATCCGGATGACATCAAAACATGGGATGACTATATTGAAGCTGGTGGAAAAATTAAAGAAGCTACCGGTAAAGCAATGCTAAGCTATGACCAAGCCGATGCGAACGTATACACCATTATCCTCAATCAGCAAGGTGAAGGTTATTATGATGAGGATAATAACTTAATCGTTGGTAGTGAAGCTTCTGTTAATGCTCTTACTGTGTTAAAAGGTTTGAAAGATCGAGACGCTCTTTTAGGTGCTACAGGTTGGGATGGATGGGTAACGACCATCGCAAACTCAGAGACGGCATCCGTGATTGCAGGTGGTTGGTTAGTTGGAACAATTAAGCAACAAGCAATCGAAACAGAAGGTAATTGGGGCCTAATGCCATTACCAGCACATGAGGAAGGCGGAACACGCTCATCTGTTCAGGGTGGAAGTTCATTTGTCATTCCTTCAACTGGTAATAAAGTTCAAGAAACATACGATTTCCTTTCATGGTTTACCACAAGTGTTGAGGCACAAGAAATTGCAATGGAAGGTGGATTATTCCCTACCTATGCACCTGTGTTTGAATCGAAGATTTTTGATGCAGAAGAGCCATTCTTCGGAAATCAAAAAATTTGGCGTTTCTTAGCTGACGAGATGGACAAGATCCCAACGATCATTTATACCAAAAATGATCCAATCGCTCGTGATGAAATTGTAAAAGCACAAGGTGATGCAATGAATGGTAAAAGTGCAGATGAAGCCATGCAGCAGGCAAAGAAAAATATAGAAAATCGAATGAAATAGGAAAGATAGAGGTAATGAAAGGGATTCTTTCATTACCTCTCCCATGAATAAGGGGGTTAACAACATGACGAATCGAATCAGCAAATCAAAATTGACACCGTATTTATTTTTAGCCCCAGCGCTCATTTTATTTCTTATCTTCACGGTGTACCCGATTATCTCTTCCTTTATATTGAGCTTTCAGACCTCTGAAGGTGGAGTATACGTATTTACTGGACTTGATAACTATGTACGATTAATCAATGACTCAACATTCCATCAAGCCCTATATAACACATTTATCATATTCATTGTTCAAGTACCAATTATGATTTTTTTCGCGCTTGTTTTAGCAGCGCTATTAAATAGTAAACTATTAAAATTTAAGGGTTTATTCCGTACAGGGTTCTTTCTTCCGGCTGTAACTTCATTAGTTGCATACTCTATTTTGTTCTCAATCATTTTGATGGATAAAGGTATACTGAATCAATTTTTGATGTTAATTGGGATTGATGCTATACCTTGGTTGAATGACCCATTTTGGGCAAAGGTTTCAATTATTATTGCCATGACATGGAGATGGACAGGTTATAACATGGTTATCTATCTTGCTGCGATGCAAAATATTTCAGAGGAAACCTATGAAGCTGCTTCCATGGATGGTGCAGGAAAAGTTCGACAATTCTTCTCCATTACCATTCCACAATTGAAACCGATTATTTTATTCACTTCAATTATCTCAACGATTGCGACATTACAATTATTTGATGAACCATTTAACCTTACAAAAGGTGGACCTGGGGATTCAACGGCAACACTAGGATTAATGATTTATAAAAATGGATTCGAATACTATGACTTTAGCTATGCTTCGGCCATTGCATATGTCGTAGTAGTTGTTGTTGCGGTCTTATCACTAATTCAATCAAAAGTAACGGGAGATGGTAAATAATGCAGGAAAATAAAGCATCAAGATTCTCGAGAAAAGCAGTTATTTATCTTCTTTTGCTAATCGGTATCGTGATTTCAATTTTCCCATTTTATTGGATGCTAGTGGGTGCAACGAATCATACGAGTAAAATGTTTTCAAATCCACCAACCCTGTCATTTGGAGATCAATTTTTAACGAATTTTGCGAACTTAAATGAAAGCATCAATATTTGGCGAGTATTATTTAATTCTTTATTTGTTTCCGGTGTTTATGTGATTTTAGCACTGATGGTTTCAACGATGGCCGCATATGCCTTAGCGAAATTTCATTTTAAAGGGAATAAATTTATTTTTATGATGTTTCTCTTATCGATGATGATACCGTATCAGGCGCTTCTTATTCCTCAGTTTAGGATGATGGCCGATTACGGATTGTTAAATACGTATGTTGCCCTTATATTGCCAACGGTTTGTACACCTTTTGCCATCTTTTTAATGAGGCAAAACTTTATGGCATTTCCAACAGAATTGATAGAAGCAGCTCGTATGGATGGAGCAGGAGAAATGAAAATTTTCTTTCGGATTGTCATCCCATCGATGAAGCCTGCGCTTGCAGCAACTTCAATCTTCCTATTCTTATCACAATGGAATAACTTTCTCTGGCCATTAGTCGTTACGACATCAACGGATATGTATACATTTCCAGTTGCATTATCAAGTCTAAAAGGTGTTTCAATCATTGACTACGGTCAAATCAACGTCGGGATTTTAATCGCTACAATCCCAATTATCATCTTCTTCCTAGCTTTACAAAAACACTTTATCCAAGGAATGCTGGGAAGTGCGATTAAATAGTGTGGGACACGGGGACAGGTTCCCTGTCCCACTTACTTAAATAACTGGGACGAGGGACCTGTCCCTCTGTCCCAACTTTTGGAGGTCAAAATGAAGCAACTACAAGATTACGAGAACTTACATGTACTTCAAAAGAATCGAATAAAGGATCGTTCTTATTTTATGTCTTATCGGAATGTAGAGGATGCACTTAGCTTTGATAGAGGTCGTGCGCATGGATTTATTCTATTAAATGGGATGTGGAAGTTTCATTATGCGGAAACTCCCGAACATGCCCCATCTTCTTTTTACGAAAATAATTATGATACTAGTAATTGGGATGATTTGCAGGTTCCATCAAGCTGGCAGTTACATGGGTATGGTAACCCTCATTATACAAATTACCGCTACCCGTTTCCGGTCGATCCTCCCTATGTTCCAACTGAAAATCCAACTGGTTCCTATCGACGCGATTTTTATGTAACCGCTGAAATGCTAAAAGAGTTAGTTTTTTTACGCTTTGAAGGGGTAGATAGTGCATTTCACGTGTGGATCAATGGTCAGTTTGTTGGCTATAGTCAAGGAAGTCGAATGGCTTCGGAATTTGATGTGACATCTTTTGTTCAGGAAGGGAATAATACCATTGCTGTCCGAGTCTATCAATGGTCAGACGGTAGCTATATAGAAGACCAAGACATGTGGTGGTTAAGTGGTATTTTCAGAGATGTGTATTTACTAGCAAAACCAAAAGTATATACACACGACTTCTTTGTGAAAACAACATTGGATGAAGCGTACAAAGATGCAGAATTACAGCTTGAATCTGTGATACATTCACAGATTGATAATCCAAAAGAATACCAGTTAGATATTCAGCTTTTTGATGAAAATGATCGAGAAGTTGAAGAAGCAATACGGGAAGTAACATTCCAAATGAGTGGGTCAAGTGAAACAAAACTGGATACTAGTATACCAATAAGTAACCCTTTTAAATGGACGGCGGAAACCCCTTATTTATACTACTTACTTATGACATTGAAGGATGACAAAGGTAATGTGATAGAGGTTATATCAACAAAAGTCGGATTTAGGCAGGTAGAATTAAAGGATGGCTTAATCCAGGTAAATGGGGTACCGGTTCTTTTTAAGGGTGTAAACCGTCACGATCATCATCCAGACTTAGGCCGTGCAGTTCCGCTAGACTGGATGATAAAAGATATTGAGCTTATGAAGCAACATAACATTAACGCAGTACGTTCAGCGCATTATCCGAATGATCCTCGTTTTTACGATTTATGTGATGAGTATGGGTTGTATGTCATAAATGAGGCAGACCTAGAATGTCACGGGTTTGACTTTATCGGGAAGCAACACCAATTAAGTCAGGATCCGGAATGGAAGGACGCGTATCTTGACCGAATGAAGAGAATGGTAGAACGTGATAAAAACCATCCTTCTATCATTATTTGGTCGTTAGGAAATGAATCTGGATTTGGGCAAAACCATATCGAAATGGCCGAGTGGGTAAAGCAAAAGGATCCGACCAGACTTGTTCATTATGAAGGGGAAACTCGTTTCATTATGACCGGGGAAAATAATAACCCAACACGTCTGCATGAAGCGGCTGATATGTTTTCAACGATGTATACGCCTCATGCCCTTATGGAGAAATTAGGTAGCCGAACGGATTTAGCTCAACCACATATTTTATGTGAATTTGCACATGCGATGGGAAATGGACCAGGTGGGTTCAAGGAGTATTTTGATTTATTTTATAAATATGAACGCCTTCAAGGTGGATTCGTATGGGAATGGCTAGACCATGGTGTTCGCCAATATACAGAAGACGGCGAGGAATATTTTGCTTATGGCGGCGATTTCGGGGAAACGCCTCATGACGGCACATTTGTTATTGATGGACTTGTCATGCCAGATCGTACACCATCGCCAGCGCTTATTGAATATAAAAAGGTGATTGAACCGGTGAGAGTTGAAGCGATTGATCTCAAAAGTGGAACGGTTCGCATTCAAAACCTTTATAATTTTAGTACATTAAATCACCTAACGATTGCTTGGTCTCTTGTTTCCGATGGAAACGTATTAGATGGTGGAATGATAGAGATGCCTACGATTGAACCTGGTGAGTCAGGTGAAATTAAAATTCCATTTGCGTTACCGAACATAATAAAAACAAATACCGATTACTGGCTAAACATCCAATTCAATCAGTCTTCTGATACGAAATGGGCAAAAGCGGGTCATGAGGTTGCATGGGCTCAATTTGAGCTGCCTGTAAATGAAACCTTGGAAGTGAATGATAATCGGGTATATCGTCTTTTAGTTATAAAGGAAACTGAGCAGAAGCTTGCGGTGAGCGGAGAATCTTTCGAGTATAGATTCGATAAAATTTACGGCGTCCTCGAGTCGTGGAAGCACCAAGGGATCGAATTGTTAGAACAAGGTCCGAAGATTAACATTTGGAGAGCGCCAACAGAAAATGACAAGCTAGGCTTAGAGGAATTTAGTGTGAAAAAAGAAGAAGCAGAGTGGAGAAAATTCGGACTCCATCATATGCAAAATCGCGTATTAACGGTTGAGTATGAGGTTTCGCCAACTGCTGATCAGGTAAAAGTTGATGTGAAATCTCGATTCGCTCCTTCTACACATGCATGGGGCTTTGAGACAACTATGACGTATACAATTTCAAAAAATGGGTCATGTAAGATTGAGGTACATGGAAAGAAACAAGGGAAATCCTCATCTACATTACCGAAAATTGGCCTACAAATGAAATTGAAGCCTCAGTTGAATCAAGTCGATTGGTATGGAAGAGGACCTGGAGAGTCTTACTCCGATAGCAAGCTAGCGAATCGCTTTGGGGTTTGGGCAAAGACGGTAGATGAGCTGTACACGCCATATGTCGTTCCTCAGGAAAACGGGAATCGACATGACGTGAGATGGGCTTCGTTAACAGACCTTTCCGGAGTTGGTTTACTTGTTGCTGGCCAACCAAGCTTTGATTTTAGTGCAAGCTATTATTCGACTGAAACACTTGAAAAAGCAAGCCATACCTATGATTTAGTGAAAGATGACTATATCACTTTTAATGTTGATTACAAGCAACTAGGTTTAGGATCAGCAAGCTGCGGACCAGGGGTTCTCGAACCATATCAATTGAAAAATGAGGACTTCCATTTTACAGTAAGCTTCCGTGCTTTTTCAAAAAGCGAGCATTCACCAATTGAATTAAGTAAAATGATGTAATTATTTTAATGCCTGTTGCCATTGGATTATTCCGATGGTGATAGGCATTTTTAGTGTGACACAGCGACAATGAAATCAAGAGATAACGGAAGTTTTAATTTTTAGTAAAAATTAAGTAAAACTATTGAAGTTTTTTACCTATCGCTCTACAATAAAAGTAGAAACAAAAGTATTGGAGGCAAATCGCCATGGATCTCAAGCAACTTTCAGATAAGTTTACAGCAGTATTTAACGAAACCGATTACAGAAACTTCTTCGCGCCTGGGCGAATTAACCTCATTGGAGAGCACACTGACTATAACGGTGGCCACGTTTTCCCAGCATCTATCACAAAAGGAACTTATGCGTTAGCAAGAAAACGCCAAGACGCCAAAATTAGAATGTACTCAATGAACTTTGAAGACCTTGGTGTGATTGAGTTTGACCTAAACAACCTTGACTACAATAAAGCTCACGACTGGGCGAATTATCCGAAGGGGATGCTCCGTTACCTACGCGAAAAAGGCTATGAAATTCCAACAGGTGTGGATGTCCTGTTTTACGGAAACATTCCAAACGGTGCAGGTCTTTCATCTTCTGCATCCATCGAACTCGCATCAGGTGTGATGCTTGAAAATTTATTTAATCTCGACATTGACCGTGTGGAGTTAGTAAAAATCGGACAACTTGTGGAAAATAAGTTCATTGGTGTCAACAGTGGCATTATGGACCAATTTGCTATTGGAATGGGTAAAAGAAATGCAGGAATTTTACTAGATTGTGATACATTAAAATATGAATACGCACCACTGGATCTTGATGAGCATCTCATTTTAATCATGAACACGAACAAACGCCGTGAGCTTGCGGATTCAAAATACAATGAGCGCCGCAGTGAGTGTGAACAAGCACTTGCACAGCTTCAAAAAGAACTTAACGTTCAAGCACTTGGTAACATTACGAGTGAACAATTTGAACAGCACAAGCATTTAATCGAAAACGAGACATTACAAAAGCGTGCGAAACATGCGGTATATGAAAACGAACGTACACTGGATGCACTCAAGGCTCTAAAAGCTGGTGATCTCACAGAATTCGGCCGCTTACTCAACGCATCCCACACATCATTGCGTGATGATTATGAAGTAACTGGAAAAGAATTAGATACGTTAGCGGAAGTCGCATGGGTACAGGATGGAGTGCTTGGCGCACGAATGACAGGCGCTGGCTTCGGTGGCTGTGCAATTGCCCTCGTCGAAAAAGACAAAGCGCAGGCAATCATTGAAACTATCGGAAAAATCTACGAAGAAACCATCGGCTATCAGGCTTCCTTCTATGAAGTAAGCATTGGCGATGGCGCGAAAGAACTATAAAGGAGTGAATCTTATATGAGTATTTTAGTTTTAGGTGGAGCAGGTTATATCGGTTCTCATGCCGTTTATCAATTAATTGACGCGAACGAAGATGTTGTCGTTGTTGACAATCTTCAAACTGGCCATAAAGAGGCGGTTCACCCGAAAGCGAAGTTTTACCAAGGCGACATTCGTGATCGTGCATTTTTACAATCCGTTTTTGAAAAAGAAAGCATTGACGCGGTGATCCACTTTGCGGCAAATTCACTTGTCGGTGAGTCGATGGTGGACCCGTTAAAATACTACGACAATAATGTATACGGAACACAGATAGTGCTTGAAACAATGAAAAACAATAACGTGAAATACATCGTGTTCTCATCAACTGCTGCAACCTATGGTGAGCCAAAGCAGGTGCCAATTACAGAGGACATGCCAACTGTTCCAACGAATACGTACGGCGAAACAAAGCTTGCGATGGAAAAAATGATGAAGTGGTCCGAGATGGCGCATGACATTAAATTCGTCTCACTTCGCTATTTCAACGTGGCAGGTGCGCGCTCGACTAGTGAAATCGGGGAGGACCATGATCCGGAAACGCATCTAATCCCAGTTATTTTACAAGCGGCGTTAGGAACTCGAGAGTACATCACCATTTTCGGTGAGGACTACGACACTCCAGACGGCACATGTATCCGCGACTACATCCATGTTGAGGACCTTATTAATGCACATATTTTAGCATTGAAATATCTGCAAAATGGTGGAGAGAGCAATTATTTTAACCTTGGAAGCAACAGTGGTTTTTCTGTTAAGGAAATGGTTGAGGCGGCAAAAGAGGTTACGCAGCGTGATATTCCTGTGAAGCTAGGCGATCGCCGCGCGGGCGACCCAAGCATCCTCATCGCATCATCTGGAAAAGCGAAAGAAGTGCTCGGCTGGGAGCCAAAGCGTACGTCAATCAATGAAATCATCAAGGATGCGTGGAACTGGCATGTCAACCACCCAAATGGGTATGAAAGCTGAGGGGAGCAACATGAATATTTATGGAACCGTACAACAGCTAACCGAGCAAGCAATCAAGGTTGGCCTCATTGAAAAAGAAGATAGGATTTACGTTCGCAACCAGGTTCTTTCTTTGCTTAATCTAGAGGACTTCGTACCAACTGCCTCAGCAGAAAAAGACATTCCGACTTTGGTTGAAGACCTAGTGGAGTATGCGTGCGGACAAAAAGTCATCGAGGACTATTTTGACGCAAAGGAAATACTTGCGAGTAGAATCATGAACACGATGATTCCACATCCATCCGCGGTCACACGTCATTTTTACGAACTTCATGAAAATGAACCGGTTGCTGCGACGAACTATTTTTATAAGCTAAGTAAAAACAGCAATTACATTCAAATGAAGCGGATAGAAAAAAACATTGAATATAAGGTAGAAACAAAGTACGGGGAACTAGATATTACGATTAACCTGTCAAAGCCTGAAAAGGATCCAAAGCAAATTGCACTTGAAAAAGAGGCCAAAACAACTGGCGAGAAATATCCGAAATGCTTACTTTGTGTGGAAAATGAAGGGTATGCGGGTCGCATCGGACATCCGGCTCGCACCAACCATCGCATCATTCCGGTGCCACTCGAGGGTGAAAATTGGTATTTGCAGTACTCGCCATATGTGTACTACAACGAGCATTGCATTTTGCTTTGTGAAGACCATCGCGATATGAAAATCAGCAAGGCGACATTCGAGCGCTTACTAGGTTTTATCGAGAAATTTCCGCACTATTTCATTGGCTCAAATGCAGACATCCCTATTGTGGGCGGCTCGATTTTATCCCATGATCACTATCAGGGTGGAAACTATGAGTTTGCAATGGCAAAAGCCGAGGATGAGTTGAAATTCAATTGTGATCGCTATGATAATATCGAATTCTCAACTGTAAAATGGCCGATGTCTGTCCTTCGTTTACGAAGTGCTGATAAGGAAGCTTTGGGGGAAGCGGGCGACCACATTTTACAAGCATGGCGCCACTATAGCGACTCAGAAGTCGACATCATTGCGTTCACCGGCGAAACACCACATAACACGATAACACCAATTGCTCGGAAGCGAGATGGCATGTACGAGCTTGACCTTGTGCTTCGCAATAATCGCACAAACGACGAGCATCCACATGGCATTTTTCATCCACATGCTGATGTGCATCATATTAAAAAGGAAAACATCGGTCTCATTGAGGTGATGGGATTAGCGGTGCTTCCGGCTCGACTCAAAACCGAGCTACAAGAGGTTGAAAGCTACTTAATTGGTGAAGCCAACTCAGTCAACCCGATTCACCAGGAATGGGCGGACGATCTTAAAGCTTATAATCCAACAAAAGAAAATGTTCAAGAGCTTGTGAAGCGTGAAGTCGGGAAGAAATTTATGCGTGTCCTTGAGGATGCCGGTGTGTATAAGCGTGATGAAGCGGGCCAAGCAGCTTTTAAGAGATTTATAGACCATTTTACAAAATAGGAGATTATGAAAATGGAAATCCAAACCCATCCGTACGGAATGTTCGATAACCAAGAAGTTCAGGCGTTTACGTTAAAAAATGACAACGGGCTAAGCGTGACCTGTATTGATTATGGCTGTATTATCACGGAAATCCTTGCACCTGACCAAAGTGGCAAAGTGGAGAATGTTGTGCTTGGATTCGATAATCTTGAAGGCTATCTTAGCGACCAGACCTATCAAGGCGCTATCGTTGGCCGTATCGCAGGTCGTATCAGAGGCGGACATTTTAAGCTGAACGGTCAACCCTTTTTCCTTGATCAAAATGAAAACAATAACCATATCCATGGCGGGATACAAGGGTTCAGCAAAGTTGTGTGGGACTCTACTCTTATAAAGGAAGAAGATAGGGTCGGTGTTGAGTTCAAGTATGTAAGTGAAGACGGCGAGGGGGGCTATCCCGGAACTGTTGAAATGACAGTGACTTACACACTTAATAACGATAACGAATTTGTGATATCGGGTAAAGGCACACCTGATGCGGACACCATTTTAAACATCACAAATCACGCGTATTTTAACCTGTCCGGTAATATGAAAAGTAATGTCCTCGACCATGAACTGACGATTAAAAGTAGCAAGTTTCTCGAGTTGGACCATGAGTTTCTACCTACCGGTGAACTCCTGGATGTTACCGGAACGGTATTTGATTTTCGTAATGGCCGTAAAATCGCAGACGGTCCGAAATCAAATCATGAACAGATTGTGCTTGTCGGTGGAGGCTACGACCATCCATTTTTACTAGATGAAAAAGTAGTTCAGCTTTACGATGAGGCATCTGGACGCAAACTAATAGTTGAGACAAACCAGCAGGCAGTTGTTGTCTACACAAGCAACACGATGGAAGGGTTTGAAATGCGCGGTGGCGAAGCACGACCATACTTAGGCATTTGCCTAGAAACACAAGCACCACCTGACGCCATTCATCACCCACACCTCCCATCCACAATCGTCAAAAAAGGCGAAGAATACCAATGGAAAACGAAGTATACGTTTCTGACAAAATAGGGACCAGGGGGACGGTTCTCCTGGTCCCCAGGAAAACTGTATGTTGGAAGATTGCGTTAATGACTCGAATTTGGTGAAGATGCAAATATCACGCAGACGACGCAAATATTCTGTGGGAGACGCAAATATCGAACAGATGACGCAAATATGGCAAAAACGACGCATATATCAGGCAGACGACGCAAATATTCAGTGGGAGACGCAAATTTGTTCACAACGATGCAAATATCATTTGCTACCGACGCAATTCCCCGTGTATAACACACAAATCAAATAAACAATTCCTAAGAAAGGAGATGAACCATGGCAACGATCAAAGATATAGCGGAAAAAGCGGGTGTCTCGATAGCGACGGTATCGCGGGTTCTCAACTATGATGCCAGTTTATCCGTCAGCGATGACACGAAGAAGAAAATATTCGAGGTTGCCGAGGCACTTTCCTATAAAAAACGTCCCACCAAAAAGTCTCCTGCTGCTCGGATTGGGATTCTCCTTTGGTACACAGAAAAAGAGGAGCTCAATGACCTGTATTACATGTCAATTCGGCTTGGGGTTGAGCAGCGCTGTGAGCATCACGGTATCCAGGTGGTCAATTTTTACAATAGCATTGAGAGCATGAAGCAGGAGGAGCTTCAGGGGATTATTGCGGTTGGTAAGTTCAGCATAAGCCAAGTCGAAGAACTATCGAAAATGGTGGAGCACCTCGTGTTTGTCGATTCAAACCCGGACGAAGATAAATATGATGCAGTCGTGATTGATTTTGAAAAAGCAACGCGAACGGTGTTAAAGCATTTTATCGAGAAGGGTCATACGAGCATTGGTTATTTAGGCGGTCGTGAGGAATTCAAGGACCACTCTGCAGAAATCGAAGAAACCCGGGAGAAAACATTCAAAACGTTTCTTGGCGAAGCAAATCTATTTGATGAAAACAACCTATATATAGGAAGCTTTACGGTTGAGGATGGCTACAAGCTGATGAAGCAAGCAATTGAAGATAAAGGCGTAGCACTTCCAACAGCCTTCTTCGCAGCCAATGACCTGATTGCAATCGGTGCATTGCGTGCACTTAACGAAGAAAAAATTGATGTGCCTAAGCGGGTGAGCCTCATTGGTGTCAATGACATAAGTGTATCTAAATACGTCTTTCCGCCGCTGTCAACGATCAAGGTTCATACCGAAGTCATGGGCGAAACCGCCGTCGACACCATCCTCGAACGAATCACTGGAAGGCAAATTGCGAAAAAGATATTCATCACAACTAAATTAGTTATACGTGAAACCTAGTCCACCCGACTAGGTTTTTCTTCGTCTTAGATATACCACGCACGTGTTTATCGATAAATGATGTATGGACCTATATAACACTAAATTGCTGTGCCTCAAACATCATCCGCTCTCAAAAAAACACACCCTATATAGTAGGAAAGAAAGAGTACGAAAATCCCCATAGTGACCGCGAAAATCAGGGAAACCTTAGTACAATCCTCTCATTTTTCTGCCGAAACCTCCTTCGATTTTTACTCTTAAAATGTGTAAATGACAAAAAATGGGCGCTCTTTTACAAATCTATTACTAATTTTTTAAAGTACTCTACTTTTTCGACTCCACAAATATGAAAATGCTTACAGATAAATAGAATTGTCCGAGCTAATGTCAAGTTACATTTATATTACAAACTTTAATAAGAAAAGGACTAAATTCCTATGAATTGTAATAAAGGGCTTCAAGAGGTCTGAATTCGAGATATTATGTCTAGGATTATCAACATTCTTCTGTTTTCAAAATGTCTATAAGTACTAGTGGGATAGTACACCTTAGGTAGTAGGCAGGTCCGACAGAACCGACAGTTTGTAGAAAAATGTAGATAAAACAGGCCTTTCGTATTGGTTTTGATGATGTGTGAATATTCCGGAAAAATTGACCTAATTCAAAATATCAGGTAATTTTTAGTATATATTTGGAAAAAGTGTGAACGTACTATATAATTTTTGCCCCGTATATGGGTATTTCACTATATATAACTTATTTAAGATAAGTAGGTGACTTTTATGGGAATTAACGTTTCTGCTGCCATTTCACAAGCAAACCAACTTCGCAACTATGCCTCACAACTTCGTAATCTCAAAAGCTCTCTAAATGGGTTTAAGGGGAATCTCAACTCAGCCTGGAAAGCGACGGAGGTTCAGTATATCAATCAAGCAATCGCCGAGATCAATCGTGAATTAAACCAGATTGCCTCAAAGCTTGACTCAGTTGCTCCAGACATCATCTCAGTTGCAAACCAAATCAAACGTGAAGAAGAGGCAGCTGCTCGTGCGGAAGCTGAGGCAAGAAGGAAAGCCGAAGAGGAAGCGCGAAAAAGAGCTGAGATAAATGGACCATATCCACGCTCATATTGGTAGGATGATAGGTTTTACATAATCAGAGGGATTTTGAATGAAAAAGGGAAAGCAACGAAAGTCGGTCATAAGCCTTGATCTTCATCATTAAGCTCTTTCAATATGTTTCAATGTTTTTTTCATGATTTTTTATATTGAAGCATTGGAGAGTATTTATGTTGGGAACAAGACGGGTGATCTTATTACACTTATCATTTTGTTTCTATTAAACTATTGGATTTTAAGATGGATGAGTAAGTATCCCGTCTCGTACCCAGGCATGTATATTCTGAACGGATTGTTAACTCCCATTAGTCTTATTTTTATCATATACATGCTAATTTTCATAACTGGTAGACGTACTTTTGGTGAAGGTGTAGATTACTTCATCCTTCTACTTGGTCTACTTTCAACCGCGTTTTGGTGGAATTTTAATATTTTAGAAGTAGTACGCAAGAAAAAAAGGAAAAAGGGAATGCCTCAAAGGTTGCAGAAGAAGTCGTTTAAAAATCGGCGAATGTAATCGTCTTTTTAAACACTTATTTGAAGGAGAGATTTGCTTTGATACTAACTCTATTTGATCGGGAAAAGGCTTTTACATTTGTGCTGCCAGAGCGTATTACGGGGCGTTATATTTTAACGTCTGAGGATGCGAATGGAAAAGCAGCGGATATGATGGCGATTGAGGCGGAGGACGGAAAATGGTTTTTGAAGTCCAACAAATCAGCGTTTCTAACGAATGACAAGCAGGAAACGCTTGTTAAACAGGAAATTGAGCCATTTAAAACGTACACAATTTCCCGCAATCATGACGCATCTGCTCTTTTATATGTGGAGCCACCGACAAATGGCCGGAATGAGTATACAAAGCATGAGGTGACGGGACACAGCATTCGGGTTGGCCGTGGGAATGACAGCCACATCCGGTTCTCGAATAAGCTCGTATCTAGCTCCCACTGTGTGATTCAGTACGATTCACAGGGTCATGCAATTATCCGTGACAACAACAGCTCGAATGGAACCTATGTCAACGGAGAGCGTGTGAAGGAAAGAATACTATCAACCGGTGATGTCGTTTACATCATGGGGTTAAAAATTATCTACAATGGCAAGCTACTTTCACTGAATAACCCACATCAATTGGTATTTTTAGACCGTAATGCCTTTCGTCCGTTTGAGGTGCAAAAGCCAATCATAGAGGACGAGGAGCCGCTCGACGACTTTCAAACAGAAGAAAAAAATGATGACCTTTTTTATCGCTCGCCCCGTTTTAAGCGAGACATTAAGAGGACGGAAATCAGAATCGACCCACCACCACAACAGCGGGAACTTGATGAAACGCCACTGATGTTCATGCTAGGACCGTCCATCACGATGGGGATGGGCTCCCTCTTCATGGGGTTGTTCACACTAAACAACGTGATGGCTCGAGGCGGGGATTTCACGCAAGCAATGCCGACCTTGATAATGTCGTTCAGTATGTTAATTGGAACGGTGCTTTGGCCAATTTTAACAAAGCGTCACGAAAAAAAGCAGCGTATTAAGCACGAAAAAAAACGCCAGGAAAAATACTCAAAATACATTGAAGAAATGGCGCAGGTCATTGAAGAAGAATGTGTAAGACAAAGTGAAATTCTTCATGAAAACCATGTCGCCCTACAGAATTTAACTTCACGAATCACGATGCGAAAAAGAAATCTATGGGAGCGTGCCATTGGTCAAAACGACTTCCTCAAGGTCCGCCTTGGGATTGGCGATCTCCCATTAAACGCTGAACTGAAATACCCTGAGAAAAAATTCACACTTGAGGACGACAATCTTCAGGATGAGCTTTATAAGTTGGTAGAGACTCCGCACATTTTAAAACAGGTGCCTGTCACCTTAAGCTTTGTTGAGGAATATGTCAGCGGTGTGATTGGACGCCGCAGTCGTGTCCAGGATTTTGTGAAGGGACTTATTTTTCAATTAACTGCCCTTCACAGCTATGACGAGCTCAAGCTTGTGTTCCTATACGATCAGAGTGAAGAAGAGTATTGGAAGTTTGTGAAATGGCTTCCGCATGTGTGGGATGAGGGGATGCAGATTCGCTTTATCGCGACAGATGCGACTGAAGTAAAGGAACTGTCCGCTTATTTTGAAAAAGAAATCGCACATCGTGCCAGCCTAGATGAGGAGCAGTTAAAGGATCTTGACCAGCATTATTTGATTTTCTCAATGAGTAAGTCACTAGCGTCAAGGGCTGAGATGATCAACCTCCTTTTAGAAGAGAATAAGGACATCGGGATTGGCCTTGTGACCTTGTATGATGAGCTTAAAAATTTGCCGAAGGAATGTACGATGGTTGTCGAGCTAGCGGACGACATGTCTAAAATTTACGACAAGGACGACATTTCCGGCTCGTACACAGCATTTGATGCAGAATTTTACGAGCGCGATGATGCTGAGGAGGTTGCGATTCGTTTAGCCAATATCCAGCTTGCTTCCTCTGTTGAGGCATACACGTTGCCCGATATGATTACCTTCCTTGAAATGTTTGGTGTTAGTAAAATTGAGCACTTGAACGCACTGACACGCTGGAAGGAAAATAACCCAGTGCTCTCCATTGAAACGCCGATTGGGGTCGACACAATGGGTGAGAGTTTTAAATTAGACCTCCATGAAAAATACCACGGTCCACACGGGTTGATTGCGGGTATGACAGGGTCTGGTAAGTCTGAGTTCATCATGACCTTCATTTTGTCACTTGCGGTGAATTATCACCCAGATGAGGTTGCGTTTATTTTAATCGACTATAAGGGTGGCGGAATGGCGAATGCCTTTTTAAATCTGCCGCATCTTGCAGGAACGATTACGAACCTGGACGGGGCAGCTGTGAAGCGCTCATTGATTTCGATTCAAAGTGAGCTGAAGCGTCGTCAGTCGATATTTAGTGAGACGAGTCGACGTATGAATGTAAGTAATATTGACATTTATAAATACCAAAAGCTGTATCGCGAGGGGCAAGTATCAGAACCGCTGCAGCATTTGTTTATGATTTCAGATGAGTTCGCCGAGCTTAAAACCCAGCAGCCAGAGTTCATGGAGCAGCTAGTGAGTGCGGCTCGTATCGGACGAAGCCTAGGTGTCCACTTAATTTTAGCGACACAGAAGCCGTCCGGTGTCGTAGACGATCAAATTTGGAGTAACTCGAAATTTAGAATCAGTCTGAAGGTACAAGAAAAAGCAGACAGTATGGAGGTTATCAAGCGACCAGATGCCGCTGAGCTATCCCAGACAGGCCGTTTTTACCTCCAGGTTGGCTATAACGAGTTATTTGAGCTCGGTCAATCAGCATGGGCAGGAGCTCCATATTATCCAACTGAAAAAGTGGAGAAATACGTGGACGAAAGCATAAGCGTCATTGACCACTTAGGTCGCGTTATCAAGAGTGCGAAGATTGATCGTAGAAACATGGTGAAAAACCCACCGAAGCAAATTGATGAAGTGACAAAGTACTTAGAAAGTCTAGCAAAACAGGAAAATATCACGGTGAAGCAGCTATGGCTTGATCCGATACCTGCAAAGATTTATTTAGATCAATTAGCTGAAAAATATCGTGAAGCGACAACGAAACGCTTTGTGCTGAACCCAGTGATTGGAGAATATGACGATCCGGCAAACCAACGTCAAAATGTAATGAGACTGCCAATTACACAGGATGGCAATACTATTATTTATGGGGTTGCGGGCAGTGGGAAAACAACATTTGTTGCGTCGATTATGTACTCACTCATGGAATCTCATACGCCTGATGAGCTGAATGCGTATTTACTAGATTTTAGCTCAGAGACGCTAAGCTGGTTCCGTGAAGCGCCACATGTCGGGGATGTTCTGTTATCGCATGATAGTGAGAAGATTGATAATCTCTTTAAAATGTTGAATAGCGAGATTGAGAGACGTAAAAAGCAGTTATCTAATTACGGTGGAGATCTTCAAACATACAACCGTTTATCAGAGGATGGCCTGCCTTCGATTGTGATTGTGATCCACAACTATGCGGCGTTTTCTGAAATGTATGAGGCGTACGAAGAGGCGATTTCCTACCTCACTCGTGAAGGAACGAAGTACGGGATTTATTTTATCTTGACGGCTGCACATACCGGTGCGGTTCGCTACCGTTTGATGCAAAACTTCAAGCAGCTGTACGTGTTGCAGCTTAATGACACGACTGAATATTCAGCGGTGCTTGGAAATGTCGATGGTGTCTTTCCATCGAAGCATAAAGGCCGAGGTATTTTCAAGGCTGATGATGTGTATGAATTCCAGGTTGCCCTGATTACGGAGGGTGTCGAGGACATGTACCAATACATCACCGATTACTGTCGTCGTTTGCGCGACAATTGGGGCAAGGGTGCTGCAAAGCGAATTCCAGTCTTGCCTGAAAAAGTTGATATCGAGTATCTACATGACGAAATTCGTTACAACAAGACAAATAGACTACCAGTTGGTGTAGATAAAGATTCGCTTTCGATCTCTTATTTTGATTTCGGACAGTCGTTTGTCAATCTTGTGTTGGCTAGTAGTAGCGAATCATGCATGGGCGTGATGCAAGGGATTTCTGAAATCGTTCATGCGAATGAGAAAAATGAAGTCATCTTGCTTGACCCGAATGAGGAGCTTATTGGGCTTGGCGGAAAGCATGTGATTGGTGCGGCAGAGATGGAAGAGACAATTGTTTATCTGTTTAACACATTGGTGTTCCGCAACAACACAACGAAGGACGCTCTTGCCGAGGGTGCAACGCCACCAGTTTTTGACCCGATTTTCTGTATCGTTCATTCGTTCAACGACATGATGATGCTTTTATCAGAGGACGGTCAGGATAAGCTGAAGGTATTCCTTGAACGGATCGATGGACTCAATGTATTTATGGTCATCTCCGACCGTGCTGACGCCTTGAATTCAGTCGCATTCGAGCCATGGTTTAAAAAGCAGGTTTCGCTAAGTGACGGAATCTGGGTCGGCAACGGAATTACCGATCAGTACTTAATGAAAGTTTCAAAGGTTACAAATGGCATGTATCAAGAAATCCCTGAGGACTTCGGATACGTGCTCGTAAAAGGAAAACCAAAGTTAGTCAAACTTTTGACGGGTTCGGCAGTTCGTGAAGAGGAGGCGGTCTACCATGGATAAAGTGTTAGTCGAAGTATTCATTCCAGCCGCCGGTGAATCCTACGACGTCTTCATCCCGGCCGGGAGCAAGCTCTATGAAGTTACATTTTTACTCGCAAACACCATGACAGAGCTCTCGGGCGGCTACTTCGTCGCAACGGACACCACCGTCGTTTGCGACCGCGAAACCGGCACAATCTTTAACATCAACCAAACCGTGGAAGAGTTAGGATTTCTGAATGGGAAGAAATTGATGTTGGTGTAGGTGGGCCTCGGGGGAGCAAATTTGGCTTAGGGAACAATTATTTGGAGTTAGGGAACAATTCCAGCCGGATAGGGGACAATTCCTGCAAGTTAGGGAACAATTCACTCAACTTAGGTCACAAATACCTGGAAAGAGGAACTAATTCCGCTCCGACTCGATTCGTGAAATAGCGGAAATTCCAGCTTTGTCCGATAAATTGAAAAGTTTGGGCGATATCTGGCCGAAATGGTCCGATATAATCGTTTTTTTGTCCGATATATTCAAATTTCTGGCCGATATATTCAAAACTTTGTCCGATATGTTTAAAAAGGCCCGGGGCCACATCGCATATGTGACCCAGCCCGGGTTATACCGAAACAACCAAGTGGTAACACTTTTATATGCATTCAAAGTCATTGATCAAGTTAGGAAGGTGCCATATGAGGTTACAAAAGAGGGTAGTCTTATTCCTTCTTCTATTCATTCTAATAATAGGAGGAACAGGGTGTATGAGCTCAAGTAGCGCAGGAACAGAGGAAAAAGCAATTAAATATTTAGAAGAAAAGTATGGAAAAGAATTTGAGGTCATGTGGTCTAAAGAGGGCAGTAAGCTTTTTCAGGATTTATATGGTGGAGATATGATTACTGTTCATCCAAAGAACGAACCGAATATCGTCTTTATTGTGAAGGAATATAACGATGAGGGTGATTGGATTGATGATTATTTACCCGCAAAATGGGGTTATGAGCTTCATCAACAACTAGAATCAGATATTGCGAAGGAACTCCCAGAGGGAACCGAATTTAAAGTGAATTTATCCGCGGGTAATGACCAATATGACGAAACCATGGCTGACATGTCAGTCGATGAATTCCTTAGTGAAAATAAAGATGTTAAAGTTTCTCTCACTGCAGGGGTAAAAACAAAAGGTGAACCAGATATCAATCAATACAGTGAGGGAATCTACAATCTTTTTCAATTAATAAAGGGATTAGATGTTGAACTTTATGTCATTTCGGTTGGATTTGTTGATGAATCAGAGGAAATTACAGAATACATCAGATCATCTTTTGTCAATAATCTTCCATGGTCTAACTTAGATGCGAAGGTTTACGGAGAAGTGAATGTGGATGATAGGCTAGATCCTGAAAACCCTAGTGATATTGTTCATCCTAGTGTAATTCTTCATAGTCCTGAAAATGTAATCGAGAACTACGAAGCGTTTGGGGAGTGATTAGATGTCACTAACTAATTTAACTGAAGAAGAAAAATATATTTTGTTGCAGTTATCTTATTTAGACATTCCTGATAATCTTCGCCCAAGTGAAAAAAAGCCAGTCACAATCGATCGAATTATGGAAGAACTGAGTAAGAAGTCTTTAGATGAAGGTACTCAGAAAAAATTCGATGAGATTAAGTCTTATATGGGAAGAGATGATTACAAGTCTTCCCCTCTTAATGAAATTAAATTAGTGGGTTACCAAAACAATAATCCGAATGGCGGTAATAACTCGGATGGTAGGTCTCATAGTGGTTTCGTCGGATATGCCTTTACGGATGGAAAAGGAAATGGAACTGCTTTATATAGGGGAAGTGAAGACTTAACAAATCCATCTCATATCGCAACGGATTGGGTATCAAATGTAGATGCAGGATTAGGCGTTGAGATTCGCCAACAAAGAGAAGCAGATGCCTTTTATCAAAAATATATTGCTGGTCTCGATGGTGAGCAATATGTATTCGGTCATTCGAAGGGAGGAAATCTTGCTGCATACGTTCTTGTCAATAATCTAGACGAACGGTTAAGTTCTTACATCGTGAATGGAGCACCTTTGTATTGGTGGAATTTAACAAAGGAACAGCAAGAAGCACTTAAAGGAGACCGAAACACATTCATTGTCCATGAAGGCGATTTTGTCTCCTCCTTAGGGTATGCACAATACGTAGATAAAACGGTTTATATTAATAATCCAGATGAAGGGCTTATGTACCCACATGGATTAGATAGTGTGAATTTTACATCTACTGGAGATTTTGAAAAGTATTTTGATGGTCAATCGGATACGCGAACCTACGCCAATGCAGGAGCCGCTACTATCTTTTATTTAGTGTCCAATTTACCTAAGGTGCAAATATATAAAGCGTCTGTCTATATTCGTGAAGCCACGATGCAAATGTTAGAAGCGGCCGTTCGGGGGATAAGAAAAACAGTAGAATTTGTAAAAGATCAAGTAACAAAGCTTATCGCGAAGGTAAAGGATTTATCCCAAAAAATCAAAGCTCAGGTTACCCAGTTCTTTAATGACTTAGCTCAAAAAGCAGCAATCCTTTTCGTAAAAATAGTAGCTAAACTTGGTGGGTACTTTCCAGTTGAACCATATATAAAAGTCAATGTTGAAAGGCTTTACTACTATGCGCAAAGACTAGAAGCGATAAAACGGAGAATTAGCGTACTGAATGACAGGATTGATTCCCTGTACTGGGAGGTTGACCTGTTAGATATCCGTCATGTGTTGAACGCCGACATTTTAACGACATTCCCACACAGGCTCAATCAAAACATTAACTACCTAAATACTGCCGCACGATTGCTTGAGTCCAATGAAGTGAAGTTAGTTGGAAAGGCAAGGATTATCCGATAGGAGAGAACTAAAGGAGGGACCTCAGGTGAAACCTCATGTTAGACGGAAGATTAATAGCATAATTAATGAAATTAATGCCATCTCAAGGGAACTCGATGAAATCTCAAATGGTCTTAATCGAGAATTCAAAGGGATTGGCTCTACCAAAAGTGCATCTAGCTTGCAAAGTGCAGCTGACAAGTACCGAAGAGTCGGCTACAACCTCAGAAGGATTTAAGCGAGTAAGCTAGCAAACTCAAAAAATCGTACCCGTTTTGTGGAAGTGTTTTGGAGAATAGGTACGAATCATGGGCTTGTGTACCCGATTGATTGCGGTTTGGATGGGAATGGTAACGCATTGCAGTCATGCATACCCGATTGAGTGAGATTTAATTGAAAAGGGTAACGCAACAAGGTCATGCGTGCCCAATTCGTTAGGGTTTGTATAAAAAGAGTAACGCAACACTGGTTTCCTTCCCCAATTGAACTAGATTCTAGTAAGAAAGGTAACGCAACACGCGTTTGCGTGCCCGATTCAATAGACTTCTAGAAAAATAGGGAATGCATTACAACCTGAAGAACTCTTTTAGATTGTCCTTTTAAAAAACGGAATAAATACAGATTTGCGATATATCAAAGTGTTAATTTTATCAAAGTGGTATATCGCAAAAACGATTATCGGTATATCGGAGGTCCGATTCATTACCGTGGTATACTGCAAACGCCATAATTGGTATACCAACCTAGCCAAAACGCAGGCTCGATATACCGAAAAACCAAGCGCGGCCCCAAAAAACCGTACACCAACGCTAATCCAAAAGTTCTCTCGGCCCAAAGTCGAGTTAACTCATACATATCCCATGTTAAGGAGGTGAAAAAACAATGGCACGTTCAATTACAGTTGATCCAGCGAAACTAGACACTGCGGCTACCCGCATTGACCAACAATCTGCTGACTACGAGAGACTCTATAAGGCTCTTTACACAGAGGTTGAAGGTATGGGTGCAGCATGGCAAGGTACTGATAATATGGCATATGTTTCTCAAATCAAGGGCTTCATGGATGACTTCCAAAAAATGACGAACTTGATGAGACAATACTCCGAATTCTTAAAGCTTAGCTCAAAAACATATCGTGAAACACAAAACGAGGTAGTAAACCAAGCGCGTCGCTTAACTAACTAATCTCGATACCTACTAATCTAACAAAAAAAGGAGGTGCTACTATGTCAGTTGATGGAATCAAGATTTCCCTTGGAGAGGTTAGTAAAACCGCTGGGCAAATCCGTACCCTAAACCAACAGCTTTCGACTGCATTAGAAGACATCAAGAAGGAAATGAACGGCTTAGCCGCTACATGGAACTCTGACGCTTCTAATACAATTCGCGGAAACTTCAATGCATTGGCTCCACGCTTCGAGGAGTATCGCCAAGTCATTGATAGCTACGCCAAATTCCTTGACAACACAGTTACAAACTACAACGCGGCTGAAACAGCAATTAACAATAACGCTAGCGCATTTAAATAATCCATGAGGAGGGCAATTGGCCTCGCTGATTGTCCTCACTCACAACTTTATTCAGCGAAGTTCTTATCTAGGCATGCTAATACTATTCAATTCAGTTGGGTTCAACCCAGACTAAATTAAAGAACTCAGACTAAGAGCGCCACCTCCTGTGGCAACGTCTTTGTGACCCACTTTGTGTGGGGCTAAAAATTCTGGGCGCAAATACGCCAAGGTGCATTTGATAAACAATGGGAGTGCAAGAAAAATGATCAAACATGTTGATTTACATATTGAAAACTACGGTGTTTCGAAATTCATCTTTTATAGAGTGCCATCTCAGATCCGTGTTGATTTTACAGAAGCCGATAAGCTTAAAAACAACAAGGTTCCAGGGCTTTTACCATGTGTTGTGATTAATAAGGACGATGAGGCATATTTTCGCTACGACCTGGTGTCTGAGGTGACGATTGCGCAAGCTTCAACAAACCAACTCACCAAAGAACAGATCCACTCATTTTTCACTAATATCGTCGAAACATTGATTGAGGCTGAGCGGCTTGGGTTGAATGTGAACAACTTTGTTATTGATGAGAACTACATCTTTATTGATAATTTTTCAAACAGATTAATTCTACTGTACATGCCGATTAAAAATAATATTTTTGAAAAGGTATCAATCCGGGAATTCTTCACCCGCTTCTTACACTCCCACTCCTATGATGAAAATGATGACCTGACTTATTTTGTGAGATTACATAACTATTTCGCTACCGCAGAGGAAATCAATTTATATGCGCTTCAAAAAAAGCTGCACGAGCTGTTGGTAAACAAGCCGGCTTCACCACAAAGTTTTAAGAAGCTGCCAATTCAAGATGAGGAACCGCAGACTCCGAATTACTATAGCCCAGGTAGTGAAATCAAGGCATCTGAAGAAAATGGCGTCATCACATCAGAATACAGTAGTAAAAGGTCTGATAAAAAGAAAAGGCAACAGCTTGAGATTGAGGAAGAGGTTCAGTACAAGCGAATTACTCGCACCGAGCTTGGTGAAGGGAACTCTCTGTTAGCCGGTGGAACCTCAATCAACATTAAGCCGAATATAGGTAGTCCGATTTCGTTTGACACAGATGAGCCTGAGGAGGAAGAAGGAACAACCGTCCTTACTGCTTACAAGGAACCGGAAGAGGAAGAAGGAACAACTACACTTGGCGTAGGCACAAGCTTCCAACAGCAGCCATTCCTGCTAACAGCGACTCAAGAAAAAATCATGGTATCAAAGCAAGTGTTTAAAATCGGCCGTGACCCACAAGCTACCGATTACACATCGAAAAATAAAGTGGTCGGTCGCGTACACGCAGAGATAGTTACTGAGAACGGGGAATATTTTATCGTAGATCAAGAATCACGAAACGGCAGCTTTGTAAATGGCGTCAAGCTTGACCCAAAAAACAAGGTGAAAATCAAGCATGAAGACAAAATCAAATTAGCGAACGAAGAATTTGTCTTCCGGCTTTTTTAAAAATGTCTAGCTTCAGGCGCCATCGGCTCGAGGTCACAATCCAATCGCTTCGGAAGGAAAAAACACCTTCTGTCAGCGCTTGTCGCCGATAAGCGGGCGTCTTACGCATTTCAAATGAGGTGAAAAAAGTGGCGTTCATACATGCATACCACACAGATGTTGGAATTAAGAAAAAAACAAACCAGGATGCCATGCTCGTCAAGACGGCGAAAACGCCGAATGGGTATGTCGGAATGTTCGTTGTTTGCGACGGAATGGGCGGGCTCGATCACGGGGAGTTGGCAAGTGCCACGGTCGTTCGCGGTCTCTCGGATTGGTTCGAACAAGAACTGCCAGACCTGTTGCATTCAAGTCAACAAGATGTTGACATCCGCGAAGCACTCGAAGCCTGCATCCTTTCGCAAAATGAAAAAATCCTAGATTACGGGGACGAAACAAATACCCAAGTAGGAACAACGGTAACCGCACTTCTTATCATTCATTCTCGTTACTATATCGTACATATTGGCGACAGCCGGGCCTATCAAATTCAAAATCAAGTGACGAGGCTGACGAGGGATCAAACCTTGGTGGCACGTGAAGTGGAACGCGGAAACATTACACCTGAGCAAGCCTTGAAGGACCCTAGACGCAATGTGCTTTTACAATGTGTCGGTGCAACGAAGGAACTGGAAGTCGTCATCCTCACCGGTGAGGCAGAGCCAGGAACGGTGTTTTTACTTTGTACAGATGGTTTTTACCATAAAATCACAGACGCGGAGCTGCTCGAGGAACTCCGACCGAATCCATTTTTAAACGAAAAGCAGTTAAAATACAAGGCGATTAAACTAATCGATGCCGTGAAGGAACGAAAAGAGGTTGATAATATTTCTATCGTTCTTGCGCATGTAGTGTGAAGGGCTGATTTTATGGCTTTGAATATTGGAGTTTGAATATAGTTTTCCGCGTCTAGCTCCGGCACCATCGGCTCTCTGGTCTAAGCCAATTGCTTCGAAGGTCAAAGGCACCTTCTAGCAGGCTTTTCTTATGCTTGTCAGACTTGCACAGGACAAGGAAGGCATCGACAGCATAAACATCGCACGAAGAAATGCACGGCATTTTAGAGGAAGTGCTGACATCGACGTTTGCCACAGGACGTGGCGGTAGTTAGTCGATGTTCCTCTATCAGGGCGCCTTGCGCTTTTCAATTTTGGAGGAATTACTTTGATTAAAATCGGAAGTTTTATAGATGATAGATACGAAATATTGAAGGAAATTGGGCGCGGTGGGATGAGTATTGTCTATTTGGCGATGGACAACCGGCTCAACAAGTCTCTCGTCGTCAAGGATATCCGTAAACGTGACAACAGCAACAACGAGCTTCTTATCAACAGCTTAGTTGTCGAGGCGAACATGCTGAAAAAACTGGACCACGGCGCGCTTCCAAAGATATACGACATTATCGAATCGGAGGGCGACATTTATGTCGTGATGGATTATGTCGAGGGTGAATCGCTCAAGCAAAAGCTGAAGCGGGAGAAAATAATTTCTGCAAAGCTTGTAATTAATTGGGCGAAGCAGCTTGCTGAGGTGCTCCATTATTTACATACGAGAAAGCCGCATCCGATTATTTACCGCGATATGAAGCCAGACAATATCATGCTCACTCCGGAAGGAAAAATCAAGCTGATTGACTTCGGGATTGCGCGCGAATTTAAGGATGAGAGTCTGACGGATACGACAAATCTTGGAACGAAGACCTATGCTGCACCGGAGCAGTTATCTGGCAAACGCACCGATGCCCGAACCGATATTTATAGCTTGGGTTTGACGTTGTATCAATTGATCACCGGTAAAAGTCTTGCAGACCCACCGTATGAGGTAAGGCCAATTCGGCAGTGGGATCCAACTTTACCGGAAGGGCTCGAGCATATCATTTTAAAATGTACACAGGCTGAGCCGGAAAATCGCTATCAAACCTGTGAGGAGCTTTTATACGATCTCGAAAATATCAATAAGCTCACTGCAGGCTACCGGAAAAAAATGTTCAAGAGACTCTACCTGTTTTTAATACCGGCCGTCTTATGCGTTGGTTTTTCAACGACGTCAGTGATGGGCTATCAAGGTATGAAAAATGTGCAGTTCCAGGACTACATGGGGCTTGTCAATGAATCTAGCATTTCGTTAATCGAGGGAAATGATACCGAAGCAATAAAACTGCTAGAACAAGCAATCAAGGTTGACAAGGGGCGCGGATCTGCCTATAACAATCTGCTCGATGTGTATATTAATCGAAATGATGTTGATACTGGTCTATCAAAAATCGAGTCCTATGTGAATGACGAATACGGGAATATTCATAAAAACAGTGAGGTCCTTTTTAAACTAGGAATGACGTATTTCGACCTGAAACGTGATTATCCTGTAGCATTGAAATATTTTAAGCAGGTGAATGAAAAAGAAATTCCAGACGCAGCTTACTATATTACGCTTGCGACAACATTGGGCGGGATGAATATTGACTATGAAGAGTTCTCTACGAATCTCATCGAGTTTGAGTCATTTAATGATACCCTCCCGAACAATGCAAAAAAGGTAGATAACTATAATTCGCTTGCCAACATTTACATTTCATATAAAGGGCAAATCGCAGACGCCAATACGAAGGCTATTACCGTAGTTCAAAAGGCACAAGATGTTCTTGAGTTGGCCCCTGATGAGCAGCTGCAGCTAAAATACGAAATTGAGTTTGAGCGAAAGCTCGCCCAGGCTTTTTATAGTAGAGGTGTTAATAATTCAGAGGATCAGGTTGCTGCTCGTGACGATTTCGAGCAGGCGAATGAGCACTACAACTCGCTTCTCGAATTGAATGTGCCAAATATGGAAGAGGTTATGGTCAATATCGGCATTATTTATCAGGAGATGGGGGAGCATTCCCAGGCGGTCGAGCAATTTGAAAGGATCATTAAAGACAATCCGAAAAGCCTAAAAGCGTATGTGAGGCTTGGTAATCTGTTGCTTGATATTGAGCAAGGAAAGCAGGAGGACCAGCGCAACTACAGCAAGGCGAAGGAAGTCTTTGAAAAGGCAGGGCAGCTCGATAATGCCCAGGCCAACGAAGCCTATAAAAAGCTTGCTAGACGTATGGCGAATTTAAATATCTAGTGGGACGGAGGCGTGCTTGGCGCATTTCTTGGAAGGGGGACTCTCAATTGGAGTATCAAATTATGTTTTATGGAGGATTAGCGGGCGCGCTGATCACGCTTATAATCTCGATTATCGTTTATATGAAACTACAAATCTCTCAAGTGTTTGCGGACCTTACGGGAAATCGATTTAAGAGAAAGAAGAACGATCGCATTTCTCTCGAGGCACAAGAAACAAAACGAACAACGAGTGAAATAAAACTTCGGAAAAAGGAGGTTCCAGTTGCGGTATCCATAGAGGATACAGCCCTTATGAGCGAGGAACTTGAGGCTGCCTCAATGTTTGAAGCAAAAGGAAAGGTCGAAGAACCGACTGTTCTCTTGGTGGAAGGCGATTCCCCAGAGGAGACCACCCTGCTTCAGGATGGAGTGGAGGAAACCTCACTTTTACAAGACGAGCTTGAGGAGACGACACTCCTGGCAAACGAACTTGAGGAAACATCTCTTCTCCAGGATGAAGATGAAACAACATTGCTTGTAGAGGAAGACGAAACCTCTATCCTTCTTGAAAGTGATGGAGAAACCTCGATTCTAACCGAGGTCGAAGAAGATTTCGACTTCGAAATCGAGGTGGATGTCATGATTGTCCACACAAATAAAGTAATTGAACAAAGGAGCGTAGTAAAGTGATAGGAATGATTTCAAGGAGCTATCGGAAAAACAAATCCATATTCTTGATACCAGTTGCGTTCATTTTAGTTCTGTCAGTTGTCTTGTATAGCGGGAATGTTTTTTCCGAAGGCGACATTAAACGAACAATTACATTTGAAGGCGACGAATGGGACATCTCAGGAGAGTTCGACCGGACATGGTACGCCAATGAAGACAGTTTCACATTTACCGTGAATTTAACTGAGGACTATGAGAATTTCCTTAAGTCCATAGAACCTCCTGAAGAAGATCCAGCACCACAGCCGGACCCAGGTGAAGGGGAACCGGGAACACCACCAGAGGAACCTATTGAAGGAAATTCAGAAAAAAGTGAGCAGAATGTCTCGGGTGAACAAGGCACAGCTGAAGGTGAAAATCCTGCACCACAAACAGTCGAGGATAATATCCCACCAAAAGTAGTCGAAAAACCATTTTCGGTCGCTGTGGAAGGCGGCTTAGCGGTCATCAAGGAAAAAAATACAGCAGATGGATTTAACGGTGTATATGAGGTTGTCGTTACGCTAAATGCTGACTTAGACGATAAGGAAATACCAGTTTCTCTTGATTTTGCAGGGAATACATGGAATATTCCAAATGAAACTTTAGGCTCCTTCCAGATTCAAAGAGATACAACAGCACCAGGAATTACCCTTTCAGGTGTAGAAGAGAACGCCTTGATTGTTAATGAAAATGCATCCCTTTCCATCGAAATTGCGGATGAAAACTATGATCCAAATCAGGTTACATTGACAGTCAAACAGGACGATAAAAGTTTTGTCATTGAAGACAAACCAGATTGGAGCGATGGGAAAGAAACACTGAACTTTACCCAGGCTGGTGACTATGTCGTTACAGTAACAGCGACAGATAAAGCGGGAAATGTATCTGATACTGCCGTAAGGAATTTTTCGATTTATAAAAAAGCAGCAGATATTCATTTTAAACCGAAGCGAGATAATTCATTTTACAACAGCAATGTTGAAATTGAAGTCATCAATGATATTAGAATGAATGAGTTCGTAGCAACAATTGAAAAGGATGGGGTAGAGTATACTGGTGACCCTAAGTACAAAAAAGGTTGGAAAACAGCTTCCTTAGAGCTATCTGATCCAGGCTCCTACACCATTAAGGTTACTTTTAAAGACCGTAAACAATCAGAACCATATGTAATGGGGCCATATTCATTTACGATTGATAAGACTAAGCCTGTTGTGTCTGTGTCTGATGTAGTAAATGGCAGCATTTATAAAGGGCCACAGAAATTCACATTGAATGTTTCAGATGACAATGAAGATCAAGATAAAACAGTCTTAACCGTGAAACAAAATGGCCAAAAATATCGCGAAATCAAAGGGAAAGATGCATATAAGACACAAGACATCACTGAGGACGGCCGCTATGAAATTGATGTAAAAGCAGTTGACTTGGCATTAAATGAAGATGATTTTAAACCGATCACCTTTACAATTGACCAACAAGCGCCAGTTCTTAACATCTCTAATGTTTCGGATAAAGGGTTTTATAATACAGATCAAGAGGTAGTCATGACAGTAGTTGATGAACTAAATCTTGACGAAAACCAAACAAAAGCAGTCATTGAAAAGGTTGGCGACACTGAATTCAGTGCAAATGTAGAGTTCAAGAAAAAGTCAGAAACGACTGCCGAAGCGAGTTATAAATTTGCCAATGACGGCGAATATATCATTACATTCAATTCAACCGATAAAGCAGGAAATGCTGCACAAGAGAAAAAGGTTGGTTTTACAATCGATAAAATACAGCCTACTATCGAGATCAATAATGTGGAAAACCACGAGAGATACAATGAAGACCAACCTGCGACCATCACTATCAGTGATATAAATCTTGCTGAGGCCATTGTTCAGGTTACACATAACGGAAATCCATATGAAATTGCTCCACTCACAAAAGATGGGCAAAAAGCAACAACTGAGCATGTATTTAATGAAGATGGGGTTTACAAAATAGAGGTTGAAGCGAAGGATAAGTCAGGGAATTCAAACTCTCAGACACTTCGTTTTACAATCGATAAAACAGGTCCGGAAATTCAATATTCCATCAAAAACGGGACCTATTTTAAGGATCCGAACGTTGATTTAACAGTTTCCGTAATGGATTACACACCTTTCCTTCCAGAAATTACGGTTATTCGTGAGTACGGAGGAAAAACAGAAGAAATTGAAACAGGAGACTGGATGGAGGAAGTCATTTGGCTGATTTCACAGCAAATGACAATCTCCCTTCAGGATGAAGGTGTATATTCAGTCACTGTTACCGCGAGAGACTTTTTCGGGGTTGAAAGCACAAAGGAACTTACATTTACCATTGACCATACGCCACCTGAAATTAACTTCAGTGGAATTGCCGACGGAGACTTTGTCAAAGGGGACAATGAGCTCATTGTCAATGTCAATGACCTTCATTTTGATTCAACAAAAAATGAAGTGCTTGTAAATGGTAAAAAGGTAGAGAATGCAGTTTGGGAAGAAACTGAAACAGGTTTTCAATTCAAACAAAGCTTCCCTAATGATGGCAATTATGAAGTAACTGTTCGTTCCGAAGACTTCGCGGGGAATAAGTCAGTTGAGAAAATCCATACTTTTACGGTTGATACTGTTAAACCAGTAATTACTGTTGAGAAAGTTAAAAATGGAACCTATTACAGCACTAAACAATCAGCTACCATTAAGGTAAACGAGCTGAATTTTTCAAACAATAATGTCAATATTGAAGTAACACGAAACAATCAGCCTTATTCTTTTAATGAATGGAAAAACCAAGACGTTGTTTCAAGCCTAGAAATTCCATTTAATGAGGACGGCGACTATGTAATTAAGGTATCAGCAACAGATGCTGCAGGAAACCCTGCAGATAGACAAGAGGTTGCATTCACAGTCGATGAAACTTTCCCTGCCCTCAATATTTCTGATGTTGAGCACATGACTAATTACAATGTGAGTAAGGCTGTAACATTTGATGTCACCGATACGAATATTGGTCAAATCTCGTTGTACGTGACGAAAAATGGCCAGGCATATAATGCGGGTACGTTAACAAAATCAGGTTCAAAGGCAAGCCTTACACATAATTTCACGGAAGAAGGCAGCTACGTCCTATACTTCAGTGCAACAGACAAGTCAGGCAACAAAACAACGCATGATGAAATTGCGTTCATCATCGACAAAACCAATCCAGTTGTAAAAATTGATGGTGTCGACCACCAGTCCTTTAACCCAACTGGCAAGCGAGTAACTGTTTCTGTTGATGAATTGAATTTTGGTACGAATTATGTCGTGCTTTCTGTAACAAAGGATGGCAAGGTATTTAACATCGGAACATGGCAAAACAACAACAAGCTTTCAAGCTTAGGCTACAATTTCAATGATGATGGATTGTACACGATTGCCATTAGCGCAGAGGATAAGGCTGGTAACGGTCCAATCGCAGCAAACAAGACATTCACAATCGATACTACAAAGCCGACAATCGAAATTACTGGTGTTGAAAATGCGGCCCATTATAATGTCGATAAGCCAGTTAGTGTAGCGATTCGTGATGTGAACCTTGATGTGAACCGCATCACAGTGACACGAAATGGCAGAGGCTATAATGCCGGTGGATTTGCGGTAGCGAATCAAACAGCACGACTCAGCCATAATTTTAGCCAGGAAGGTGACTATGTCATTAACGTCGAAGCGATTGACAAAGCGGGCAACCAGTTTAGCAACCAGATTGCTTTTACAATCGATAAAACAGCCCCGGTCATCACACCGAAATTTAAAGGTCAAAGTCGAGTCATTAAGGATGGCGAATATATTAATGAAGTATTCACACCTGAATTTGCACTTGACCAAGCAAATGACACAATCGTTTCAGTAACAATGAATGGTTCAAATGTGACTGGCCGAGTTCCAACGGCTTCACTGGAAATGACGTACAAATTTAGTGTGCTTGCAAGAGATAAGGCAGGTAACGAATCAACTATTGATATCAGTTTTATTCTTGACACTACAAAGCCGGCTTTAAATATCTCAGGAATCTTAGATGGGTTCTTCAATCAAAATCAATCGCCAAATGTCACTTATTCGGACCGATACCTTGATACTAGTCGTTCAAAAGTAACATTAAATGGTCGTCCATATGTGAATGGAATGGTATTAAGTGACGAGGGAGATTACACATTAAAGGCTGAAATTTATGACCTGGCAAACAATGTATCAACGCGGACCATCGTGTTTACGATTGATAAAACATCACCCGTCATCCGATTTAAAGAACCGATTTCTAATAAGTACTTTAATGAAACTTTAATTCCTGAGCTTTTGATTGAAGACTTAAATGCGTACGACATTATCTCCCTTACCTTAAATGGTCAGCCTTATAACTTAGGTGACCCAATCGAGGATGAAGGAAAGCACGTGCTCTTCTTCGAGGTAAAGGATAAAGCAGGTAATATCCAGCAGCTAAGCGTAGAGTTTATTATTGATAAAACAGCTCCGAAAGTTAATTTCGATGGTGTAAAGCAAAATGAAACATATCGTGATCCAGTGACCTTCTCAATTAGCCTTGATAATCCAAGTGATACACTTAAGACTGTGATGATCAATGGAGAGCTTTTCAACGGTGATGTAAAAGAAGTGAACGGTACGAAAGTTGTTACTGTTACACTTTCTGATATCAACCAATACAAGGTTGAAGTATTAGCCTTTGATGAAGCGGAGAACGAGAAAAAGGAAGTCATTGAATTCGAAATCGTAGAAAAAAGTGTACTTGTTAAGTTTTATGAAAATAAAACGTTATTTGCGGGTACAATGGTTGGGCTTGTCGGTACTGCGGCAGCAGGTGCAGTTGCGATACGAAGAGTCATCATCCGCAGAAGAGACGCAAAGGATATGTAACTTTGGAGCAAGATTATAGACTAAGAACGCCACGTACTGTGGCAAGGTTTTTATGACCCGCATTGTGTGGGCCTCAGGCATTCGCTGTTTAGCGGATGCCTGTTTTTCACTTTCATACTCCTTTTTGTAATAATTATTCATCACTCGTTACAAACTAATCTCGTAGGTGTATGTTTTGTTGCTTTACCACGTTATTATGCTGGCGTTTACTTGCTTTTGAAGCCATGATATACTTCCAGAGGCTTTAAACGTGCCATGATTGTATCGGAGGTATTTTCATGAATAGAAGAAAACGTCAGCACGAAGTAAATCCCTCACTTCAACAGGTAAAGGAATACATATACATACTACTTGGTTCAGCCACAGTGGCTCTTTCATTTAATCTGTTTTTGTTACCAAACAAGGTTGCATCCGGGGGCGTAAGTGGGATTAGTACAATCCTTAACTCCCTTTTTGGATGGGAAGCAGCCTATGTCCAATGGGCTTTTAATATCCCATTATTCATTGCAGGGGTCATTTTTCTTGGAAAGGTATATGGTGCCAGGACGTTAATTGGCACTCTTTTTCTACCATTTGTTGTTTATCTTTCAAGGAATTTGGAACCGGCAACGCTCGACCCATTGCTCGGTGCTTTATTCGGCGGAATCGGAATCGGTTTGGGGCTCGGCATCACATTCCGGGGCAATGCGTCGACAGGCGGGACAGATCTTGCTGCTCAAATTGTTCATAAGTATACGGGGATTTCCCTTGGAAAGTGTGTTGCTTTCATTGACGGGCTAATCGTCCTAACCGCTGCAATCGTGTTCGATATTGAGAGTGGACTCTATGCACTGATTGGACTTTTCGTAACAAGTAAAACGATTGATTTGGTACAGGTTGGTCTTGGTAATTCGAAAATGGCTCTCATTATTACGAACCATCAGAATGAAGTACGACAGCAGATATTTGACCAACTGGACAGAGGGGTAACTAAGCTCTCTGGATATGGGGGATACACGGACGATGAGCGCCCCATGCTCATGTGTGTGGTTGATCAGAAAGAGTTCACAAAATTGAAACAAGTGGTTCGAAGCGTTGATACATCTGCATTTGTCGTCGTTATGGACGCTGCAGAGGTATTAGGAGAGGGTTTTAAAAGAGCGTAAAAGGGGTATAATGATTATTGTATAATGGAAAAATTTATTACAGGGGGTAAATTCTGTGAAACGTAAGCTATTTGGATTTCTATTAGGAACAGCGCTTGTATTCGCTCTTGCAGCATGTGGTGGTGGGGACGACAACAATGCAGCTAATGAGCCAGCAGGCGATAACGGTGGAGCTACTGCTGTAAATGCTGAGAAAATTGCACAACAAAACTGTGCATCATGTCATGGACAAGATTTATCTGGCGGTGCTGGACCTGATCTTTCAAAAATCGGATCTAAATACAGCCAAGACGAAATTGCGGGTATCATCGAAAATGGTCAAGGCTCAATGCCTGGTGGAATCATCAAAGGTGAAGATAAAGACGCAGTTGCTGCATGGCTAGCTGAGAAAAAATAATAAAACAGTATGTAGGCCTTCCGGGTGAACCGGAAGGCTTTTAATGTGGGCTGGAATTGGGCATAGGGCACAATTATTTGGATAATGGACACAATTAGTAAAAGTTAGGGCGCAATAACTCTAGCTTAGGGAACAATTATTAAAACGTTGGTCACAATCACAAAAATGACAATCAAATAGAAATAGAATTTTATAAAAAAGAGGAGGAATTGCTGATTATTTTGTCGAATAACCCATAAAACGAAAGGAGTAGATACATTTGATAAGAAAATTTCGCACAATCCCAATTGAAATTTTAATCCTTGCCGCACTTATCAGGAGATTAAAGCCGGATCATCCGAAAATTCCTCAAATCCAGGTCGAATTGGCCAAAAGAAAGAAAGGATACCGCGGGGAGCTTTCATTAAATTACTATTTGGACCTCATCGACACACCCGAATACCTCATTTTACACGATATCAGACTTTCAGACGGTAAATCTTGCTTCCAAATCGACACACTCATCATTACACCACATTTTTTCTTAATCCTTGAAATAAAAAATATATCTGGAACCCTTTACTTTGAAGATGAATCCAATCAAATGATTCGAACACTAAACAATGAAGAAGAAGGTATGTCAAATCCGATCCTACAGGCGAAACGTCATTCCCGGCAATTAACAAACTGGCTCAAACAGCGGAAGCTTCCAATCCTGCCTATCGAATCTTTGGTCATCATTAGTGACCCAAAAACCATTATTAAAGCCTCAAGACCAAGTATTTTCACAAAAGTGATGCATAGTGCAAATCTCCCTTTTACTTTTGAGAAAATGGAAAAAAGACATACAAAAGAAATGTTGACGATGAAGGAAATGAGGAAAATAGCAGCGACGATTGAAAAGCAACATAGACCTAGAGAACTGGATCTCCTTAAAAGTTTTCAAATCTTACAATCCGATATACGAAGTGGTGTATGTTGCCCAAAGTGTTTTACACTTTCGATGGTCAGAAAAAAAGGTTTTTGGTATTGCCCGAAGTGTCATGAAAAATGTGCAAATGCCCACGTAGAGGCACTTAAGGATTATTCGATGCTCATTAATCCAACGGTAACGAATCAACAGGTAAGGGAGTTTCTGCAAATTTCATCTCGTAAGGTTGCGCGAAATATCTTGGAGGCTATGAACCTCCCCACCGAAGGTACCACCAAATCCAAGATATACCACCTCCCCCAATTCCATTATTTACAAACCACCACCTGAACCCTATTCCCTAGCAACCTTAATTGCCATGAAATCAAAATGTAATATTTTTAGTCGTTTTTTGCCGAATAATGATGTTATAATGAAAAAAGCAATGAAACTTAACTTTATTCAGGTTAAACTTAACTTAAATAAGTGGCGCAAAAATGTAAAAAGAGTATATAATTTCATTGGTAGGTTCAAACCTCGACTGAAATTAAGGAACTCAGACTAAGATCGTCACGTTACATCCTGTGACAACGTTAATTTCAATATTTTGTCTTATAATTTTTAGTTGCATAGCCTATAGGGGCGCAAGTATGTCCAAAAGGGCATGGGCGCTTCTATTTTCATTTAATAGATTACTAATTTTACTACACAATTCTCCCACTGATCCGGTGGGGTCATACTGCCAGTGGACGAGGGATAAAAAAACGATGATAGGTGATTCGTAATGATAGAAATGAAGGATGTTTATAAAAAGTATCCGAACGGCGTCATGGCCGTTAATGGAATAAATGTAAAAATCGACCAAGGTGAATTCGTGTATGTCGTTGGGCCAAGTGGCGCGGGGAAGTCGACTTTCATTAAAATGATGTACCGCGAAGAGAAGCCAACAAAGGGTTCAATCACGATAAACGGCATTGACCTTGCTAAATTAAAAGAAAAAAAGGTCCCCCTTTTACGAAGAAATATCGGGGTCGTGTTCCAGGATTTCAAGCTTTTACCGCGACTTACTGTGTACGAAAACGTAGCATTCGCACTTGAAGTAATAGAAGAAAACCCGAAGAATATTAAAAAGCGTGTAATGGATGTGCTCGACCTTGTTCGTCTGAAGCATAAAGCACGATTTTTGCCAGATGAGTTATCCGGTGGGGAGCAGCAGCGTGTGTCAATTGCACGTTCAATCGTAAACTCTCCGGGTGCGCTTATTGCGGACGAGCCTACGGGTAACCTTGACCCAGAAACATCTTGGGAAATCATGAACATTTTTGAAGAAATTAATTTCCGTGGTACAACCATTGTCATGGCAACGCACAACCGTGAAATTGTGAATACCGTTAAAAAGCGTGTAATTGCCATTGAAAGTGGAAAAATTGCGCGCGATGAAGTAAGGGGTGATTACGGCTATGAAGCTTAATACACTCCGCCGTCATTTTCGAGAAAGTTCAAAAAACCTTGGGCGTAATGGCTGGATGACATTTGCATCTGTCAGCGCCGTGACCGTCACACTACTCCTTGTAGGTGTATTTTTAGTCATCATGATGAACTTAAACAGTATGGCGACTTCACTAGAAAAAGATGTACGTATCAGTGTTCACACGGACTTAACGTCAACGAAGGAACAGCAGGACGCATTAAAAGCGGAAATTGTAAAAATTCCGCAGGTTGCAGATGTTACATTCTCATCAAAGGATGAAGAGCTCCAGAAAATGATCGAGAGCTTTGGTGAGGATGGAAAGATTTTTGAAATGTATGAGCAAGGTAACCCACTTCATGATGTGTTCGTCGTGAAAACAAAAGATCCTCAAGATATTATGAAGGTTGCTGAGCAGGTTGAAAAAATGGACTATGTTCACAGTGTGAACTATGGAAAAGGTAAAGTTGAAAAGATTTTTAGCACTGTTGGTGTTTCACGTAACATTGGAATTGGGCTAATCGTCGGTCTTCTATTCACCGCGATGTTCTTAATTTCAAATACGATTAAAATTACGATTTTTGCAAGACAAAGAGAAATTGAGATTATGAAGCTAGTTGGAGCTACAAATTCGTTTATACGCTGGCCATTTTTCCTAGAGGGTTTATTCCTTGGAATTTTAGGCTCGATGATTCCAATTGGGATCATTCTTGGGTTCTATAATTTCTTATATGATTTAATTCAACCACAATTAAACGGAACATTCCTAGAGCTATTAGCATTTAATCCATTTGCATTCCAAGTAACGGGGCTACTGCTTCTAATTGGTGCGTTTATTGGAGTATGGGGAAGCTTAATGTCTGTTCGAAAGTTCCTAAAAGTATAAGCAAAAGCACACCAACCGTGGTGTGCTTTTTCGCGCCTAAAACTAATAATAGAATGGGAAAGGGAAGAAGAATGGGAATACGAAATAGTTAAATGGGAAACGTCGACGGCGGAAGCGGCGAAAACGTCTGCGTCCATAGCCACCATAACTGCCAAATTGACGCCCAGGCTCCATTTCAAATTCTTCCACTTCTTCAGGTACAAGCATCGTTACTCCTTCATCGTCCACATCCTCGATGATGCCTTCCATTTGTGAGCCATCATGCATATGTCCGACCACATAATAATTCCTTAAATTGTGACAAGTATGTTTAATATCGTGCCCGTACGGCATTTGCATACCATATGGATTGTTTTGCATATGACATCCCTCCTTTGCATCATTAGGTTATTCACCCAACGCTTGACCTGTTACGTTATATTTAGAGGGTTGTTAGGAACTTGTTATTTTCGCAATAAAAAAACAGACAATAGCTCAGCAGCCGCTTCCAAAACCGTCGATAAATCGAAGAACATGGGACGAAAATCAGACGGGTATTAACTTTATTCAGCAGAAGGCTGAATAAAGTTAAAGCCTCCGGCGGATGCCACGATTTTTCAATGGAAACTTTTCAGCATTAACTGGCACTAAGCCCCTCGAGAGGGCAATTGCCAGTAAAAGCCTGATTGGTTCAACTATCAATCTGTGGAAAATGCATCCACAGATTAAAGTTTCACTGTATCTCGCATAAGAACAAAGACTAAGAACGCCACTTCCTGATGTCTTCGTCTTTGTGACCCACTTCGTGTGGGCCTAAAAATCGGTCGGCAAATACGCTAATGCGTATTTGATAAATAAAGCATCGGTTTCGATTGAAATCGATGCTTCTTAGGTTCAAAAAGCGTTGAGAATGGCTAAAAGCCATTGAAGCCGGGCTAACAACCATAGAACTACTGCTAACGCTCATAGAAATAAAATAACGACCATAGACTGCGTGCTAACAGCCATAGGGATTGTATTAAGTCAAAATAAAGAGACCACAGCCCGTTTCCACCCTACAACTCCCTGACAAACGCATAGCTTTTCCGCTCATACCCCATTTTTTCCTCATAAAAACGGTGCGCATCCACACGTTGTAGCCCTGATGTCAACGCCACCTTGCTACAGCCTAATTCCCGAGCAAGTTCATGTATGTAAGAAAGAAGTGCCTCACCATACCCTTTCGAGCGACCCGCCTCGTCCGTCACCAAATCATACACATACATATTCTTCCCGTAATAAAGATTGAGTTGCTGTGCAACGCCAGTAACTGCCGCTACCTTTCCTCCATCAACTAATGCAAACAATCGATACCCCTGCGGCTGCATCTCAGTCACTAGCCCCACAAATTCATCGACTTCCAAATGTGTCCTTAATTGCTTCATTACCGGAAACGCCATTTTCCACTCATCAACCGTCTTCAATTCACGAAATTCATATGCCAACACAATCACTCCTCGCGAAAATATTTCCTTTATCATACAGCGGATGTACACAAGTTACTACATTTTTCTTTACTTCATTCTGAAAAAACTTTTATAATGGATAAGTAGTGAAACTTTTACCAATTACACATTGAGGGGCTTACCTCTTTTTGTCATAAAGTGTACAAGCATTACATATTTTTATACAGAGGGCATCGCACTAACGCAGGTGTGGTGCCTTTTCATGCAAGTTCACTCAGATAGTCAAAAAGGTCCAAGCTTTTTTCGAATATGACTTTTCGACTATCAAGAAATGAATAAGAACATAAAAGCTACAAAAATTAACGGTATGCATTTGTATTTAGAGATGAGGAGGAACACAGTTGAGTCGTAAAATTGTCGCATTATATATGGTACTATCCTTACTATTAGGAGCGAGTGTTACATTTTTAGTGGTTCAGCTGCTCGATCAAAACGAACAGCCACTCGTTCAGCAGCCAAGCCAAAACAAAGAAGGCACTACAGAAGAAGATACAAAAAATCTATCTAAAATCAGTCAAGCGTACAACATGATTTTAGATAGCTATGTTGAAAAGGTTGACGAAAAACAATTAATTGAGGGCGCTATTCAGGGGATGGTTAGCACGCTGAAAGACCCATATTCTGCATATATGGATGAAGAAACTGCTGCCCAGTTCAACGAATCACTGGAATCATCCTTTGAAGGAATTGGCGCGGAGGTAAGCATGATGGAAGGCAAGGTTACAATTGTCGCTCCATTCAAGGATTCACCAGCTGAAAAAGCAGGTCTAAAGCCAAATGACCAAATCATTAAAATTGATGGGAACAGTATCGAGGGTCTTGATCTTTACGAGGCTGTTTTAAAAATCCGCGGTGAAAAAGGAACCGTTGTTACACTGCAAGTGATGAGACCGGGTGTAACAGATGTAATGGACATCAAAGTAACTCGTGATACCATTCCGATTGAAACAGTCTATACAGACTTAAAAGAATATAACAATAAAAAGCTTGGCTACATTGAAATCACATCATTTGCCCAGGATACAGCGGAGGATTTCGTTGTTGGACTTAATGAGTTAGAGGACAAGGGCATGGAAGGCCTAATCATTGATGTTCGTGGAAATCCAGGTGGCCTTCTCGAAAGTGTTGAGGAAATTTTAAAACAGCTTGTTACCAAGGAAAAGCCATATGTTCAAATTGAAAATAGAAATGGCGAAAAGCAACGCTTCTTCTCCACATTAGAAAAACCGAAGGACTATCCAATCGTTGTGTTAACAAATGAAGGTAGTGCTTCTGCGTCTGAGATTTTAGCGGGTGCCTTAAAAGAAGCTGGCGGGTATGACATCGTCGGTGAAAAAACATTCGGTAAGGGAACTGTTCAACAAGCGCGTGACATGGGTGACGGCAGCAACCTTAAATTAACCATGTTCAAATGGCTAACTCCGGATGGAAATTGGATTCACCAAAAAGGAATCGAGCCAACTGTAGAAGCGAAACAACCTGAGTACTTCTACGCGAACCCAATCCAGTTTGAGAAAGAGCTTACGCAAAACATGAACAATGATAAAATCAAAAATGCACAAATCATGCTGAAGGGATTAGGATTCGACCCGGGGCGTGAGGACGGCTACTTCAGTGGAGAAACCGTCATTGCAGTAAAAGCCTTCCAACATGCAAATGATTTAGAAGCAACTGGCACAATCAACGAAAAAACAGCCGGCGCCATCGAAGCAAAGGTCATCGAATCCATTAGAGACCAAAAGAATGACCAACAGCTCCAAAAGGCAATGGAAGTATTGTTTAAATAAGATATAGCTGCACCTCTCCAAGGCGGAGGGGTGTTTTTTTATTGGGAAAAAGCCTTCCGGGTGATCCGGAAGGCAGACTAACGAATGGGTTTTGCATCGTTTGCGCACGGATATGCGTCGTCATGTGCGGGTATGCGTCGTCGCCGCGGAAATCGGCCCAAAATTCGAAAATAACGAAAAACTTAGCACGATATCGGCCAAAGATCAAAATATTTCGGACAAAAAACTAAATATATCGGACCGAAACCACCATATAACGGACAAAACTAAATTTTGAGACTCAGAAACCCCCAACATCCTTTTCCATAAAAATCAAAGCATGCTTTATCCCGCATTAACGGGCAGTAAGACCCACCAATCAGGTGGTGTCAACTGCCCGTAAAAGCCCGATTGGTTCAACTACCAATCAGTGAGGGAGGAAGAAACTCCCTCGCTGATTGAGTTTCACTTTATGTCAAGTATTTGGTACAATAAAAGTTAGTATATTGAGCGAAAATTTTTACATATAAAGTCAAATTCATAGGTGGTGAAAAGATTGATTGAGGCATGGTTACTAGAATTTGTAAAAGGGATTGGGCGATTCTTTTTACACCCATTGTTTTACTATTTAGCGGGTTACTGCGTTTTATTAGGATATTTTCGCGTTAAACGTGAGCGTCGTGCCTTTCATATAAGAGTTGAAGACGGATTTTTCGACCTAAGATCACTCCTTCCAGGTGGTTGGCTCGCAGGGCTTCTTATATCGGTTCTCACCATCGCAGCAGGTGTTGTCATTCCGTTCGGCAGCATCGTGCTAATCGCGTTCGTCACATTATTACTCAGTTTGCCGATCAAAACACGCTTACTTTCTCCTGCATACATTTTAGGAGTTTCGTTTTTTGGAATCATTTTGCTCTCAAATCTTTCAGTTGAAAATAAATTTATTACGAGATTGCTAGACGACATGGGCAACACTAGCCTAGCATCGATTGCGATACTACTAGGAGCCCTTTTACTTGCAGAAGGAATTCTGATTCTGAAAAAAGGTCATATCGGTACATCTCCGGACCTTTTAAAAAGCAAACGCGGACTTCCAGTTGGTGCGCACATCTCACAAAGACTATGGCTTGCACCGGTATTTTTACTAATGCCGGGAGAGGTTCTTACCACACATTATGAATGGTGGCCGGTTTTCACGGTAGACGGCCAAGCTTATTCATTGATTTTGGTACCGTTCGGAATCGGTTTTTATCACAAAGTAAAAAGTATGCTTCCGACTCAAAGTATTCCAGTCGTTGGAAAGCGCGTAATCCTATTAAGCATCATCGTTACAGTCTTAGCAATCACAAGCATTTGGTTTCCAATTACAGCAATTATTGCAGCATGCTTTGCATTAGCTGGACGTGAACTCATTTCCTTGCAGCACTATTTCATGGACGAATCGAAACCATCAATTTTTTCACAACGAAACCAGGGTCTGCTCGTTCTTGGGATTATTCCACAATCGCCAGCCGAAAAAATGCAAATCAAAATTGGTGAGACGATTTCAAAGGTCAACGGCATTCAAGTGAAAACCGTCCAAGAATTTTACATGGCCCTTCAAAAAAATCGTGCACTATGTAAGCTCGATGTGCTAGACATTAACGGTGAGGTTCGATACGTGCAGCGTGCGCTATACGAGGGTGAGCACCATGAACTCGGCATCCTTTTTGTGAACGAGGGCAAGGGATGGAAGGGTAAAGCGGTGTAACTGGTGGAATCTAGAAAATAGATAAAATAGTAAAAGCCTAAGATTATTTAATATATTGAAGTGACCCCTAAAAAT
>NZ_JBALOP010000039.1:0-93102 GCF_036962685.1 Bacillus sp. JJ1566
GTAATGGTTATCATCGGGAAGATGAAGACCAAACTGTCGCCTCTTAATCGTAGAAACGGTTATCATCGGGATGATGAAGACGAAAACGTGGCTGCTGAATCGCCGAAATGGTCATCATAGGAATGATGAAGACCAAACTGTCGCCACTGAATCTTAGAATCGGTTATCATCGGGAAGATGAAGACGAAAACGTTGCTACTTAATCGCGAGAAATGGTCATCATCAGGAGGATGAAGACGAAAACGTTGCTACTTAATCGCGAGAAATGGTTATCATCGGGATGATGAAGACCAAAGTGGCGCTGCTGAATCGCAGAAATGGTTATCATAGGAATGATGAAGACCAAACTGTCGCCTCTTAATCGTAGAAATGGTTATCAATGGGAAGATGAGGACCAAACTGCCGCCGTTGAATCCCAGAAACGGTCGTCATCATAATAAGAACCTTAAAAGCACATTGCTACAAAAAAACCATCATCAATATTTGATGATGGATTAACCATTATTCTAAATGAATACATACAGGGAAAAACATATTAGTTTTTTTCATAATAAGTCCATTGATGTACCCCAACACTTTTAAAGTTGCTTGTTAATATTTTTTGAAGCTTTCTTTTTGTGGGATTACCCTGACACCAATCATAAACAACATTAGTCGTAATCTTTAATAATTTATTTGACTCATAGTAGTAGTCGCCTTCAAAATTTTTAACCTCATAAGAATGAATTTTCCCATCGATAAAAATAGAGGAATCAATTTGGAAGGTGGTATTGTTAACCTCAAGTAATAGATCATTTAATATTAAACATTCACATTGAAGCTTTTCCGTTAAAGAATCGAATAATAGCTCACCTTCGTATCCTTTTTTCAGATTTAAAAAGTACTGCTTGTCCTTACTTGATAAATCTGATCGCTTGTTTAAAATTTCAAGAGTAATTAATTCGCCTGACTTATTACGGGCTTTAAAAAGCATAGTCCACATCCTTTCTAGTAGTTAAAGCCATTATATTTGAAAATTTAGTAGATTCAAAGAAAAATCGTAACAACAAATGGTTGAAATCAATTATATCGAGCAAAATAAAATAAGTAGCCGCAATCAACGGAAGGTGTTATAGATGTTAAAAGCCTATTCTTGGCTCACATTTTGTGTAGTAGTATGGGGGAGCAATTTTATATTTGGGAAAATTTTAGTTTTGAGTTTTTCGCCTACTCTACTAACGATGTTAAGACTTTTATTTATTGTCCTATTTTTAATTGGACTATTTTCATTCAATAAGCAGCAACAACGTATCAATAGATCGGACCTTGCCCCTGTTATCATACTTGGGATTGTTGGTGTTTTCATAAACCAGTGGTCGTTTTTTAAAGGATTGCAAACAGCTGACCCAACGACATCAGCACTTATTTTAGCAATGACTCCCATTTTAACAAGTATTTTAGCAGCCATATTTTTAAAGGAAAAACTAACAATACATATGCTGATAGGGTCTATTGTCGCTATTATCGGGATTTACTTTGTGGTAACAAAAGGAACCTTCTCATCCATTCAAGTTGATGAGGGGCTCTTATGGATTGTTTTAACAATGATCACATTTGCAATTATGATTATCATGACAAGGCGGCTATCTAATCGAATCGACCCACTTACCATTACGCTTTATACCAATATCGTGGGGCTAATTGTGTCGATTCCATTTGTGTTTATACTAGACTCGCCACTAAAGATCAGCACTGATTTTTCTGATTGGGCATTGTTAATCGTAACTGCTATTGTAGTACATGGTCTTGCAAATCTTATCTGGAATATTTATATAAGATATGTTGATGCCTCGAAGGCTTCCGTTTTATCTAATCTAGAACCATTTGTAGCAATGATTATGGGGTTGATTATATTATCTAAACCGATAACTGGAGAAGAAATAGTAGGGTCATTATTTATTGTGGGTGGTGTGGTATTATCCACATATCAGAGGAAACTACAAAATGACAGACACTAGTCAAATTCGAAAAGTGCCTGTCATTTTTATTTCGGAACCTCTAACTTCAATGTGGTGCCTTGGCCGGGTTCGGAGTGTAGCATGATGGTGCCACCGATGCCTCGAGCACGTTCTTCCATGCTAAACAAGCCAACACCGTTTCCTTTTTCATTACCAGTAAAGCCTTGACCGTTGTCAATCACTTCAACAGCAACTTCAGACTCTGCTTCATGTATCTTAACAACCGCATCCGACACATTTGCGTATTTCGCGATATTCGTTAACGCCTCTTGGACAACGCGATAAATCGTTGTTTCCTTATGGATATCAAGGCGCGTTTTTAATGTACACTCAAACTTCACGTGAATCCCGTAATGCTGTGAGTAATTTTCAATGTACTTGCGAAGAGCTGGCACAACGCCGAGATCGTCCAGAACAGAAGGGCGAAGCTCCCAAGCTAGACCGCGAATATCCTCCATCATAAAAGAAACATCCTGGCGAAGACGTCCAAGTCGCTCATCCGGTTTTTCACTAAGCATTTGATCGAGCTGAATTAGTAATGAAAACATACTTTGCCCAATTCCATCATGAAGCTCGCGTGAAAAACGTTTCCGTTCTTCCTCTTGGATACTGATTACCCGCGTCATCATATTTTTTAACTCTTCCTGGGTTTCCTTTAAAGCAGTGACTTCGTGGCGAACAGCTAAATATTGATTCGGACGTCCATTTTCAGATAAAATCGGAACAATTGTCGTATCGACCCAATAATAAGAACCGTCCTTCGCTTTGTTTTTAATTTCACCCTTCCAGACATGTCCTGAACCAATCGTACGCCACATTTCCTTCCAAAATTCCTTGTCGTGGTGACCAGAATTAATGATTCGGTGGTCCTGTCCCATTAACTCTGCCTTTGAATACTTCGAGATTTCACAAAACTTATTATTAATGTATTGAATTTTTCCTTGTCGATCAGTGATCGCCACTATCGAGGATTCATCCAAAGCAAATGTTAAATCCACAAGATGTCGCAATGATTTTTCAACATCATCACGAAACTTCGAATCCTCAATATGCTTTTCTAGCTCAGCAAGAAGCTTAACGACGCTAGGACCACCAATTTCTGATTGGTGTTTGAGTCGATCAATTTTATTCAAAATGTAGCAATCCTTTCTTCATTGCATATTTCACTAGTTCAGGTCGTGTTTTCAATCCGAGTTTTTCCATCAAATTGCTCTTGTGGGATTCGACGGTTTTTACACTAATCACAAGATGCTCTGCGATTTCTTTATTGGAATATCCCTTTGCAACCCATTCAAGTACCTCTTTTTCACGCTCAGACAGCAAAGCAAATGAATCTGCGTTATCCCCATTTTTGACACGATCTAAATAGCCGCTCATTAAAACCTTTGTTGCGGAAGGAGTTAAGTAGGCATTACCTGAAGAAACGGATTCAATCGCTCCGAGCAAATCCTCGTGAGGAGCATTTTTTAAAATATAACCAGAAGCTCCAGCTTGAATGGCTCTAAATAAGTATTCCTCATCATCATGCATTGTTAAAATCAAAATCGATATATTTGGCAGAAGCTCATGAAGCTCCTTTGTTGCAGTTAATCCATCTTTTCCGTGTGGCATACTTAAATCCATGAGTACGACATCAGGGTTTAATTCCTTTGCTTTCTTTATTGCCTCATCACCTTCAGATGCTTCGCCAATAACTTCTATATTTTTTTTACCGTTCAACAGCATCATCAGTCCTGAACGGACAACGGCATGGTCGTCAACAATCAGTAGTTTAACCACATTCATCCTCCCCATTTCTCAATAACCTAATTATACCATGTTCGCGATGTGATTTTGAGTTCAAGAAATTGTTACAAATAAGGGATTTTTCTTTCAAAGATAGGGAGGTTCCCTGATATGTTTTAAATCACACTTCTTCTACAATAGGGATAAGTTAATCGATTGAGGAGGAGTTCGTATGCAGGCAAGAGCTGCTGCCGTCCAAAAGAAGCAGTCACCGGCTTATAACAATGCATTTGCTTCAAAGTTTGCCAAGTCCATGTTTTTATCCGTAATAGGGCTGGCCATTTTATCATTTATCGGAACAAGAATGTTTACACATGTTGATTTAAATCTTTATGGCTATATGGTTGGAACAATTGTTTTTATTGGGGGGTTCTTTTATCGCTTCATTGCGTGGGGAGAAAGACCACCAACAAAGATCATCATAAAAAAAGGCTTAAAACTTTTATTTCGAAAATCAACCCCGAAAACATCAGTTGAGCATTTAGGTACATACAATTTCATCTGGAATAGGGGAATTTACCGATGGACCCAGCACATTTTAATTGGTTGGGGATGCATCCTCGCCTGTATGGTAACATTTCCGCTAGTCTTCGGTTGGATGTATTTCACAATGGATGAAAGCGGCTATTACAACATTATCGCGATGGGGATACAAATCATGACAGTACCTGCAGATGGCATCATCGCAAACCTTTCCTATAATGCGTTAAATATTACAGCTGTCATGGTAATCGCCGGGGTTTGTATGGCACTTTACCGTCGAGTGAAAAACTTTCAAGCAAAAGCAGAACAAAAATTCATCTATGATTTGTTGCCACTCTACATGCTCTTGTTCGTCAGCATTACCGGTTTACTTTTAACCTTCATGAATATTTTCTTGCACGGTGCAGGTCAGCCTGTGATGTCCTTGATTCATCAATGGTCCGTTATTATGACATTGATTTACTTACCATTTGGAAAGCTAGCTCATATTCCGTTCCGCCCAATGAGTGTGTTGGCAAGAAACTATCGTGAGCATTACGCAGAAAAAGAAACGAAGAAATGTAAGGTTTGTGGAAATGGCTTTGTTTCCGCTGAACAATCTCAAGATGTCATCGATGTACTCGATGTAAACGATATTCATTTTAAAACAAGTGAAGGCCATCATTTAGCAGAAATGTGTCTTCCATGTCGTAGAAAATACCGGATTGCACAATTTTCCGGCTTCCCAACCCACGAGGTAAAAGTCAAGGAGGCTAATCAGAATGCAAAGGGATAAGTTTTTTAAAGAAATTGAAAATGTCATTCATCCAAATGAAAAATTAATCAAAACACATTGTAGCTATTGCGGTATGCAATGTGGAATGAATCTGAGAGTCAATACAGTCACCAATAAAATTATCGGAGTCGAACCACGTTATGACTGGCCAGTTACAGTTGGAAAAATGTGTCCGAAAGGAGTTACGGCATACCAGCAAACGAATCACAAGGATCGAATTTTAAAGCCGCTCATTCGTGATGATGCATCTTTAAAAGGAACAACAAAAGGCTTCCGTGAAGCAAGCTGGGATGAGGCGTATGACTTAATCGTTAAAAATTTTACGAAGCTGCAAGCGGAATATGGGAAGGATTCATTATCCGTCTTCAGTGGTGTGTCGATGACAAATGAAAAATGTTATCTGACTGGGAAGTTCGCCCGTGTAGCACTAGGTACTCGCTACATCGACTATAATGGACGTTTCTGTATGTCGAGTGCGGCCGGTGGATTCCTTCGCTCCTTTGGGGTTGACCGTGGATCGACACTTCCATGGACCGATATTCACGAAACTGATTGTTTATTTATTGCTGGAAGTAACACTGCAGAGTGCCATCCGACTTCCATGTTCCGCGTTTGGAATGTACAGGAACGAGGCGGATACATCATTGTTGCGGACCCGCGTGAAACACCTTTAGCAAGAAGAGCGGATGTACATCTAGATCTAAAACCAGGAACAGACTTAGCGTTAGCAAACGGAATTTTACATTTACTGATTGAAAATGGATATACAAATGAAGAATTTATCGCCAATCACACAAATGGCTTTGAAGAGACGATGGAACTTGTGAAGGAATTCACACCTGAGTACACTAGCGAGTTAACCGGAGTGGCACCAGAAAAAATTATTCGTGCTGCAGAAATTTACGGAAAAGCACCAAATGCTGTGGTCATGTTTGCGCGTGGAATTGAGCAGCAGCATAAAGGTGTGGATAATGTATCCGGCTATACAAATATGGCGCTTGTCACTGGTAAAATTGGTCGACCAAAATCAGGGGTTGCCACATTCACTGGTCAAGGAAATGGGCAAGGTGGACGTGAGCATGGTCAAAAATCGGATCTATTACCAGGCTACCGCAAACTGACAAACCCGGAACACGTGAAAGAGGTTTGCCAAGTTTGGGGAATTACAACGGAAGAAATGCCACAACCAGGCGTATCTGCGTATGAAATGTTTGAGCTAATGGAGCAAAAAACGATTCGTGGACTATATCTACTTTGCTCAAATCCAGCTGTATCAGCACCAAACCTAAACTTTGTTAGGGAAGCTCTTAAATCATTAGATTTTATGGTGTGTGCAGATTTCTATTTATCAGAGTCAGCAGAGTTTGCAGATGTTGTTCTTCCTTCAGTGACTTGGTCTGAGGATGAAGGAACGGTTACGAATCTCGAAGGACGCATCATCAAAATCAATAAAGCTCAAGAACCAATTGGGGAATCAAAGCCTGACTGGCAAATGCAGGTCGAGCTTGCGGAGCGTCTAGGAAGAGGAAAATATTTTTCACACTTAAAAACTGCTAGAGATGTTGCTGATGAGTTCCGCCTTGCAAGTAAGGGTGGCTATGCTGACTACTACGGGGCAACATGGGATAAAATCGACAAGCAAGACGGTGTGTTCTGGCCGTGCCGTGATGAGGAAGACAAGGGGACGCCACATATGTTCCTCGATAAGAAATTCTATCATCCAGACGGAAAAGCAAAGATTTGTGCATTGCCATACCGTCCACCGGCTGAAGAACCAGATGAAACATATCCGCTTCGCTTAACAACAGGTCGTGTCGTGTATCACTATTTATCTGGAAACCAAACAAGACGTATTCCGTTCCTGCACGATATGTGTCCAGAACCATATGTTGAGGTCCATCCAGAAACAGCAGCAAAATACGATATTCAGCATGAAGAACGAGTTCGCCTTTTTACAAGAAGGGGTGAAAGTATTTATAAAGTCAAAATTACCGAAGCCATCCGAAAAGATACCGTGTTTGTTCCATATCATTTCGGTCACGAGGAATCTATTAATCTACTGACAATTGCAGCGCTTGATCCAATCTCAAAAATGCCAGAGTTCAAAGCATGTGCTGCCCAGATTGAAAAACTAGTTGTAAAGAAGGTGCAGTAAATGCAAAAGAGGCTTTACTTAGAACTTGAAAACTGTATCGGTTGCCGCTCTTGTCTTGCGGCTTGTACACAATGTGGCGGGCATGAAGAGCGAAACAGAAACTATGTATATGACGTCAACCCACTTGTGAATAGGCAGACCATGCCGCTTATGTGCCTTCACTGTGTAAACCCAGCATGTGCAAGAAGCTGTCCGGCTCAAGCGATTCAAATCCATGAGTCAGGTGCGGTGCTATCTGCGCTTGTTGAAAAATGCATTGGCTGTCAAAACTGTACAATTGCCTGTCCATACGGGATTCCAAAATTCGATGAAGAGCAAAACTTAATGTACAAATGTGACCTCTGTATTGATCGCTCAAAGGATGGGATTCCACCAATGTGTGCGAGTGTTTGTCCATCAAACACGATTCAATGGCTAACAGATGAAGAAATTGAGGCTAAGAAACAAAGTCACAATCTCGACAACGGAAAATGGGTAACAAGCATGCCGCTTGAAGGAGAAACAAACGTCAAAATTAGCTTACCTGGTATTTTACAGGGCATTGAGAAGTTATTTTAGGAGTGAGTAGAATGCCGTCTGATAAAAACAATAAAATCCCTTTTAACGAGGATAATTACACGCATAATATTAACCGCAATAATGAACGAAGCCTTGATCGCCGTGGCTTCATGAAGACATTGGTTGGAGCAGCAGGTGTATTTGCAATTTCGTCTTTGCCATGGGGTGCAGTAGCTGCAAAGGAATTGATGGGTCTAGGGGATAAAGAATATTCCCATAAAAAAATTATTGATGTAAGTAAGCTGGCTGTGGGGGATTCAACGAATTTTACCTTCCCTGGCGACCATGATGATGCGATTTTAATTAGGCTTTCTGACAATAAATATGTCGCTTATCAAAATGCATGTACCCATCTTCGCTGCCCTGTTTTTTGGGTGAAGGAGGAAGGGCAAATGGTTTGTCCATGTCACCACGGGTTCTTTGATGCAGAAACTGGCGCACCGACTGCAGGTCCGCCACGACGTCCACTGCCAGAAATTCAAGTGAAGGTGGAAAATGGTGCAGTTTATGCGGTAAGGGTGAAACGTTATGAAGCTTAAATATAAAGGTATTCTTGCCCTTTCTGTCATCTTGTTGTTAAATATCATTTTTACTCAAAAAATGGTTCACCAATATTTTTACGAAAACTATGTAAATACGCTCATCTTTTGCGGCTTAAACATCCTATTGTTTCCGGTCGCATTGATTGTCTATAAAAAGTTGAAAAAGGCGTGACAAACATGAACAGCGAAACCTATCTTGATTTTTGTTTTATAAGAGAGGCAACCGGAAATTTCTCTGATGAAATCAATGAACTCTTAACAAATCTTTTTAAGGGTATACGGTTGAATTGGTATTTGGAAGAAAAGACAGAAGAAGGCATTGACATTGTCATTGCCGAGGTGAAGGGCATGAGCCGATGGCAATCAGAGGATGAAGCGACTGATTATATCGAAACACATGCCGACGAAGCCTTTTGGTCCTATCTTCAAGGCTATAAAATGTTCATCTATCCTGCAAAGAAGGGGTGCAGCAGCTGTGGAGTTAACTGAAATCAAAAGTTTAGAGTCGTTTATTTTGGAGGATGTGGAAGTAGCAATTTTGGATAAAGATGGGGAAGATCTAGCCCCCTTTGTAAAAAAGGCTGTTTTCAAAACCGAGCTTTGTCCTGATAAAACACATCTTCGTATTTATTTTGACCGCCTTCGATTTTTTGCTGTTCCCTTAACAGCAGAGGTAGCGATAAGTGATGACATTTGGTCAGCTTTTGACCCGCAATCGGGATTAACCTATGTCGTAAAAAAGGGGATGGTCTAAGTGGTTAGAAAAATTCAACTTCCCTTACAAACATTAAACCTTGTCATTGGTTTTATGGTCTGGGTGCTTATTTCATCTCTTTTACCGTTTATGAAAGAGGACATTGCAATCCCAGCGAATCAATTAGCATTGGTTACCGCATTACCTGTAGTGCTTGGCTCTATATTACGAATTCCGTTAGGTTATTATGCGAACCAATTCGGTGCAAGGAAAATCTTTTTACTTAGTTTTATCTTGTTACTGTTCCCAGTTTACTATATTAGCATAGCGAATTCGGTTACAGACCTCTTAGTAGGGGGACTTTTCCTTGGAATCGGGGGAGCAGTTTTCTCAGTTGGGGTTACATCACTACCAAAATATTATCCGAAGGAAAAACACGGATTTGTCAACGGAATTTATGGCGTAGGGAACCTTGGAACTGCGGTTTCAACGTTTGCAGCACCTGTGATTGCAACGAAAATAGGTTGGTCTTTAACCGTACAACTGTATTTGATTGTTCTTGCAATCTTTATCGTAGCAAACTTCTTTTTAGGAGATAAAAAGGAAGTAAAGGTTCAAACCCCATTGATGGAACAAATCAAGGGAGTTTATAAGAATGAAAAACTATGGCTCCTAAGCTTATTCTATTTTCTCACATTTGGTTCTTTCGTGGCTTTTACTGTTTATTTACCAAACTTTTTAGTAGAGAATTTCGGTTTAGATAAGATAGATGCAGGTCTAAGAACGGCAGGATTTATCGTCCTTGCAACAGTGATGCGACCAGTTGGTGGGTGGCTAGCGGACCGATTCCATTCTCTAAAACTATTAATGTTTGTGTTTGGATGCTATACCGTGTCTGCAATGATTCTTTCCTTTGCTCCATCAATCGGCTGGTACACAATCGGCTGCTTAACAATCGCTTTCTGTGCGGGCATGGGAAATGGTGTTATTTTTAAATTAGTACCGATGTATTTCCAGAAGCAAGCCGGGATTGTGAACGGTATTGTTTCTGCTATCGGAGGGCTAGGAGGATTTTTCCCACCTATTCTTTTGGGAATCCTATACCATGTCAATGGACACTACGCAATTGGATTTATGGCGTTGTCTGAGGTGGCATTAGCAAGCTTAATTCTTGTGGTATGGATGTACTTTCATGGAAGAATGGAGCTTGCGAAACAGGTCATTGACCATACGGCTGAAGGAATTATGGTTACTGATTTGCATGGAAAAATTGTTTCTGTGAATCCAGCTTTTACGACGATTACTGGTTATGAAGCAGAAGAAATTATTGGGAAGACACCAAACGTCTTGAAATCTGGTAAGCAAACAAAGGAATTTTACGGGGAGCTTTGGAGAAAAATTGAAACAGAAGGCTTCTGGCAAGGACAGATCTGGAACAAGCGCAAGGACGGATCAGCTTACCTACAATGGCTCACAATCAGTGCGATTAAAAATGAATCTGGAGATATCGTTCAATACGCTGGTATGCTTAGCGATATGACCGGCAAACAAATTAAACAAGGTTAAACAAATCAAATACACCTTGGTGTATTTGCGCCCGATTTTTAGGCCCACAGGAGGTGGGTCATAAAGACGTTGCCACAGGATGTGGCGTTCTTAGTCTTTGATCTTATCGCTCGAAAAATTTCCTTTGAAAAATCGTGGCATCCGCCGGAGGCAATTTTACTTTATTCAGTCGGGGTATGAACCCCTGCTGAATTTTTTGTGAATTTTTATGTTTCTCCCGCTTAAAGAAGTAAGGAGCTTTTGCTGAATAAAGTAAAAAATGAATCCTGACATGGGATTCATTTTTTTATTTCGGCAATCTCATCTGCTATCTTTTTTACGAGTTCCACTTGTTCTGATGTGTATTTTACTTCAGTTCGCGAACCGATAAGAAGGACTCCACCAACCTTACCACTCATATGAATAGGTACTGCAACAGCCGAAACCAGGTTTTCGGCCAGCATAATTGGGTATTGAAGTCGAGTGCGCTGTCGATCTGGTGTATCAATGTCCAAAATCATGGTTGTACCGAAACGAACAACAGAGCCCGATAATCCCTTGCCAGGTCGAATCACCATATTTTTAAAGCGGTTATTTGTAAAGCCATGTGCATATTCCCAGCGGATTGTTTGATTTCCTTGATCAACATGTGCAATCGCAGAGAAATCACTTGAGGTGTTCGTACACAAATCATGAAGTTTTTGTTCAATTTCCACTTGTATCGCTTCCATGAGTATCTCTCCTCGACCACGATGGTGATTTCTTTATATAGACGAAAAAAGGAATTTTTTATCTTCCTATCTATTGTAAATCTTTTTAACGTGATTGTATGTCAGGGAATTCCCTTAACTTTATTGCTTAAAAAGATGATATTTAGACCAGCTTTAGGGGGGATTCCTAGGGAATTAGCTAGGTTAGGGGAAATTCATGGGAGAATAAATAGGGGAAATTGGAGGGAAAGTTCAGGTATTCCCCCGATACCTTGTTTTCATTATTAGCCGTATGATTATAGTATAAAGTCATGGCGGGGGGATTCAAAATGGCAATGATTGTACAGGAACTAAAAAGCGAGATTCCTCACATAGAGTCCGTTAATGAAAGCATCGAGCAATTTCTATCTGAAGAAAATTTAAATAAATTACAAAGCATTATGCGTATTCGAAAAGTAGCAGCTGGAACTCACCTTTTTTGGGATGGTGAGGAAGCAGAAAAAATGTACTATATTATCTCTGGAAGAGTGAAGCTTCGTGCGTCCTCAGAACGCGGGAAGGACATCTTATTATCCATTAAAGAAAAAGGAAGTCTAATTGGAGAATTTGGAGGCTTTACTGAAAAACTATTTTACAAGTACCGCGCTGATGTAGAAGAGGCAGCAGAAATCGGCATTATCCATATCAATGATTTGAAAAAATTATTATATCAATTCGGTAATTTTGCAGTCGAATTCATGAGCTGGATTGGCTGGACACAGCGGATCCTGCAAAACAAACTATACGATTTCCTATTTCTCGATAAGCAAGGTGCCCTTGCATCGACATTAATCAAATTAACCACAACACATGGTGTCAAATGCAAGGATGGGATTTTAATTGGGATTGAACTAACAAATAAGGATTTGGGAGATTTCATCGGTACCACCCGTGAAAGCGTTAACCGCCTCTTAAACGGCTGGAAACGCGAAGGTATCGTCGAAATGTATGACCATAAAATAGTGATCTACCGTATCGAACGTTTATATGAATTTTGCTAGGGGCATAGCTTTCGCGTCCCGGCATAAAAAAGAAGGTGACCCAAAAGATATGGTCACCTTCTTTTCGTTTTTTGGGAATGGGTTTATTTGTTCTTATTAAAGAACAACCTGGTCACCAATTTGTATGTTGTTCTTTTTTATTGTCCCCGCTGGAAGCTCAAGCGTGGAATAAGCTCTTTTCTTTGGTATCGCAATTCTCCAAGGCTGGAGGTTATGGCGAACATCCACAATTCTATTTTCCTTATCTAAAAAGACAATATCTAGCGGAAACCTCATAAAGAACATATGTATAGAATCGCACGGTGTTAAATGAAGTGCTTTATTTACATATGGTTTCCTTTCAAACATCAATCCTTTGAATCGCTTCATAAATGTATCAGCCTTGATAATTGGTAGATCTAGCTCTAAAGAACGTTTCATAATTCATTCCTCCTATTAGATTGTTCGGTATTGTTCATTATATAGTATATTTTGTTCTAAATAAAAAACAAAATAGTAAGAAAGAGAGAGAAAAAGAGAGATTAATAGAGAAATATGGTCATTATATAGAACAAACGACCTATTTTAGGTGTTTCCAATACAGAACGTTCGATATATACTAATTTTAAGTTCAATATAAAGAACAAGAAACAAACCAAAAACAAATTTTAGGAGGAAAAGAAGATGATGAAAAACTTAGTAGGAAGATTAGTTAAGGAAGAGGAAGGACAAGGGTTAACTGAGTATGGAATGCTAGTTGGATTGATTGCGTTAATAGTTGTAGGAACTATAACACTAATCGGAAAAGACCTTTTAGAAGTTTTTCAAAAGATCCAAACAGAAGTTAACAAATTATAATCATGAATATTTTATTAGATCAAAGCCCTGCTCCGGCGGGGTTTCTATTTTATCAAAATCAAGTGGAGGAATATCAAAATGGAAAACCTAATCATCTGCCTCATCCTAATCATCTCCGTCATAACAGATCTTCGCAATCGTAAAATCTTAAATATTGTCACCTTTCCAGCCATTCTTGGCGGCCTCGTTTATTTCACTCTTTTCTCTGGATTCGATGGTTTCTTATTTAGTGGGAAAGGATTTTTGGTAGGCCTCGGTTTGCTATTCATTCCATTTGTTATGGGAGGAATTGGTGCAGGGGACGTTAAACTATTAGCTGCAATTGGAGCATGGAAGGGAGCAATGTTCGTTTTTTACACAGGTATTTATGCTGCAATTATTGGTGGACTTATTGCTATCGTCGTTCTGATTAAACAAAGAAAGCTTGGATTCACATTTAAAAGTATGCTATTTTCACTATTATTTTTTAGAGGAACACAAGGCTCGCTCAATATTAGTTCTGGAAAACAAGGAACTGTTTCAATACCGTATGCAATACCAATAGCGATTGGCACGCTTCTAACATTTATATTGGAGTCTTACATATGAAATCTCAAAAGGGTCAATCATTAGTTGAAACAGCACTTATCCTACCAATCTTATTGATGTTGATTTTTGGAATAACGGACTTTGGACGAATTTTTCATGCATATTTAACACTCGATCATGCAGGGAGGGAAGCTGCCAGAGTTGCAACAGTTGGTTCCAATTTAGGGACAATTCATACCAAAATCACGGATGCAACTGACTCCCTAGGAAGCAGTGTTGGGAAAAAAGTATTTTTTGGTGCTTCGATCGTAACTGATACAACAGCAACCCCTACTAGCGGAGACGAAGTAAAAATTGAATTAACGTATAAGGTTGATTTTTTAACTCCAATTATTGGTCAAATTATTGGAGAGTTTGATCTAAAAGATACCACGGTTATGAGGGTGGAATAGATTATGTGGAAATTTCGGCAATTATATAAAGAACAAAGTGGAATGACTATGATTTTGGTATCACTCGGGATGTTTATGATCATGGGTTTTTCAGCAATTGTGGTAGATGCTGGAATGCTATACCTAGAGAAAAGCAGGTTACAAAAAGCTCTAGATGCTGCTGTATTAGGTGGGGCGCAGCTTCTAAAAAATTCAGAGGATGCTGCGGAAGGTTTAGCTATCGAAATTGCAGATAAAAATGGATATACCGTGACGGAGGGTGAAATAAAAGCAGAAGGTAACTCAATAGAAATAGAAAAAAAGGTAACAAAAGGCCTTTTTTTTGCAAGGGTTCTTGGTTTTACTGAAACAGATGTAGCGGCACGTGCAAAAGCAGAAATACAAAATACTTTGCTAGCAGGGTCAGAAATTGTTCCTGTAGCGGTAGAAGTTGGTGAGTATGATTCTTTCAAAAATGGAAATGAATTCACCTTAAACTTTCATCCAGGCCAAGGAAATAATGAAGCGAATTCATCTATAAGTGGAAATTTTGGTTTTTTAGCTATTGATGGTCCTGGTGGTAATGATCTAAAGGAAGGCATTATGAATGGGTCAGATATGGAATTATATGATCCAACAAGTCATGAATTATTCGTATGGACAAAAACTGGTTTGTCATGGGGAAATGTGAAGGCAGGTTTTGAATATAGGATAAATGAAGATAAGGATAAAGACAATTGCCAAAGATACGTAGATGCTGATAACACTTGTGAACGTATCGTAACGATCCCATTAATCGAAACGTTTGAAAACGTGGAAGGTAAGTCAATGGTCAAAATAGTCGGGTTTGCTGCATTCTATGTTGAAAGAGTACAACAGCATAAAGTAATTGCACGCTTTAAAGAAATTGTTAGGGATGGAACCTTTGGTCCAGGAAAATATTACGGAATCTCTGGAGTAAAACTAGTAAACTAGAAAACTAAAAAAGCAGGTGACGGTATGAACACGAAAAAAATCTGGATAGTTGCAATGGTTTTTGGTCTTGTTGCATCAGGACTGTTATACATACTTCTGAATACGGAACAACCAACTAATACTCAAACCGCTAGTGCAGAGGTTGCCCAAAAAGACAAGGATGAAGAAAAAGAAGAGACGGTACAGCCGGAAGAAACAGAGGTGGCTTCAGTAGATGTTGAATCACAAGCAATTCAAATTGCAAAAGGAAACCGTGCGATGACAATTGCCGTTACTGATGTTCAAGGGGTCGCTGGACTTGTCAAACCAGGTTCGTTTGTTGATGTTGTCGCGGTGATGACTGTGCCTGAGGAGTACAAAGCGGAAGGGCAGCACGACTCCGCAACACTCCTTTTACAAAATGTGAAGGTACTGGAAACCGGTCATATGGCAGATGACCCTGAAACGGAGAAGAAGCGATACCAAATGGTAACTGTTGAAGTTACACCCAAGCAGGGCCTGGCGCTAGGGTTCGCGTCAAAATATGAATTGTATTTAATGCTTAGAGAAGATGGGGACCACGATGTGGAACCAACACATACGCATGTTCATGAGGATCAACTTCACGAAGGAGTGTTTAAGTGATGATAAAACTACTTTCTATATTTGAAAATGAAGAAACAAAATCGATGCTTGATGCAGTTGCTAAAAAGGTAGAACGAAAAATAGACTGGGTAAAAAAAGAAGAACTTTTCGAAAAGCTAATTCCAACTGATCCAGCACTTGTACTTCTCTCACAATCAACCTCCTATGATATGTACAACCTATGCTCAAAGATTACGAAAGAATACCAAGCTGCTAAAGTGTTGCTTGTCCTTCAAGACGAGACAGAACTAGATTCTAAGCAGGCAATTCGTGCAGGCGCGACAGACGTGATTTTTCTATCGTCAAGCCCTTCAAAAATTCGTGCAGATATTCAAAATGCAATTCTAGAAAGTAAAAATCAGGTTATCTATCAGATGGGACAGCCTAAAAAGAACGGAAAAGTTATTACAGTTGGCAGCACAAAGGGCGGGGTTGGAAAAACGAGTATTTCCGTTAACCTAGCTGCATCTTACGGAAAAAGACTGATGAAGGTAGCGATACTTGATTTAGACCTTCAGTTTGGTGACGTTTCAATGTTCTATGATGTTAAGCCAAAAAGAACCATCTATGACTGGGCTAAAGAAGATCGTACCGGGTCCCAAATTGAAAACTTTATGACACCATTCAAAAATGGAATTTCCATTTTAGCAGCCCCACAGCGTCCCGAATTTGCAGAGGTGATTACAGGAGAAGACGTGAAAAGGGCAATTAAAGCATTAAAGGAAACCTACGATATTGTTGTTGTCGACACTGCACCACATTTGGATGAAAATTCAATTGTTGCATTCGAAAATTCGGATGAAATCCTGCTCATCACTCATCAGGATCTTCCAACCTTAAAAAATACGAAATTACTAATCGATACATTAGAAACACTCAAGCTACTTGAAAAGGTAAAAATGATTTTAAACCGACAAGCTAAGGTAAAAGGGTTAACTATTGAAACCGTTGAAAAAATCATTGGTCAAAAGATTGCCTTTACATTACCAGCTATGGAAAAAATCATGGTTACGTCGGTTAATGAAGGGAAGCCACTCGTGTATAGTTACCCAAGGTCCCAGGTAGCGAAGAAGATTTTTCAAATGGCTGACACGATTGTCGTACCTGCAAAAACATCGGGTCGTAAAAAGCTTAAGTCGAAGCGAGTGGTCCATGCAGGAGGTTATGTCTGATGTCATTATTAGCAAGACTTGGTGGAGAGAATCCCGTCAAAGAGCTAAAGAAGGAGCCTCCAAAACTAAAAACAGCAAGTGTGAAATCAAGTGAACTAGGAGTGCGGCTTCATAACTACCTTGTTGAAGAACTAAAAAAGCCAGTCTATCAGGACCAGCATTTAGATGAAGTGATTAACAAGCTTTCAGAGGGATTTCTTGAAGCAGAGGGCGAACAGCTCGCTTACGAAGAAAAGAAACAGTTGAAATTTGATATGTCCTACGAGTTAACGGGTTTTGGACCAATTTCACCATTACTTGCTGACCCTGATATTTCTGAAGTGATGGTAAATGGTCCAAAGGATGTCTACATTGAAACGAAGGGGAAAATAGAAAAAACGGATGTGCAATTTCGGGATGATTTGCATGTATTAAGGATTATCGAAAAAATTGTTTCACCACTTGGAAGAAGAATTGATGAAAGCTCACCATTGGTTGATGCACGACTTCCAGACGGATCGCGTGTAAACGCGATTATTCCGCCATTAGCACTCAATGGTCCAACAATCACGATTCGAAAATTCTCTGAAACGCCCTTTACCATCTATGATTTGCTGCGCATGGGGACATTAAGTGATCAAATGGCAGATTTTTTAAAGGCTGCGGTAGAGTCTAAACTAAATATTTTTATTAGTGGTGGTACGGGTTCAGGTAAAACGAGTACATTGAATGTCCTGTCATCCTTTATCCCGAGTAATGAACGAATTGTAACGATTGAGGATGCTGCTGAACTAAGGCTTTCTCAGGAACATGTTGTTTCATTGGAGTCGCGTCCACGGAATATTGAGGGACAAGGTGAAATCACCATTCGGGACCTTGTTCGGAATTCTTTACGGATGCGTCCGGATCGAATCATTGTTGGTGAGGTTCGTGGTGCTGAATCACTTGACATGCTTCAAGCAATGAATACTGGCCATGAGGGTAGCTTAGGTACCGGCCATGCGAACTCTCCTCGTGATCTTTTAGCAAGACTTGAAACAATGGTTTTGATGGCCGGGTTTGATTTACCTATCCGAGCAATTCGTGAACAAATTGCGGGTGCCCTTGAATTAATTGTCCAACAATCACGTATGAAGGATGGAACAAGAAAAATTACGAGAATCACAGAAGTATTGGGACTAGAGGGAGATACGATTGTCTTGCAGGATCTTTTTGTGTATGCCGATGGGAAAAAACAAGGATTTGTTAGCACAGGAATTCTTCCAAGATGTGCTGAAAAACTTGAGTTAGCCGGTTTTGATGTACGCTCGATGATAAGGGAGGAGTGGACATGAGCAATTCCCTTTTAATCGCTTTATCTGCGTTTTTAGTTGTCACATTTTTTACTGGGATTATTTTTACGATTATTTTTGAAAAGGGAAAGTACGAAAAACGAATCAACAAGTATCTACCTATTAAAAAAGCAGAAGAACCAAAAAAGAAGAAGCGTGAAGGAGTTTTCGTAAAAAAGACCAGCGAACGTATTGAACAGGCAATTCATTTTTCAAAATATGAGACCGTTCTAAAACAATCCGGATTGAAGATGTCCCAAGCCGAATTGTTCATTTCGAGACTCATAGTTGCATGTATAGGAGTAGGGATTGGGTACTTTTATGAGCTCCATTTCATATTGCTAATTTTATGCGGAATGATTGGGTTTTACCTTCCGATTTTGTATATCAAACGCAAACGAAAACTTCGATTAAGAAAATGTTCCGAACAGCTTGGGGGAGCGTTAGGGACAATGGCAAATGCATTAAGGGCAGGCTTTAGTTTTATGCAAGCGATGAAAATGGTCGCAGAGGAAATCGAGGATCCGTTAGGACCGGAATTTTTGAATACATTAAAGGAAATCAATTATGGGGTCAAAATCGAGGATGCTTTTGATCATCTTTTAAAAAGATTGCCTGATAGTGAGCTTGAAATGGTGTTAAACACATTGTTAATTCAACGATCAAGTGGGGGGAATCTTGCATATCTACTTGAAACAATGCAAGAAACAATCATTGACCGTTCAAGGGTGCAGGATGAGGTAAAAACCCTGACAGCGCAAGGGAAAATGTCCTCAGTTATTATTACGCTATTACCACCAGCATTAGCTTTATATTTAACACTTGTGAATCCGGAGTATTTTAATATGCTTTTTTCACATCCACTCGGCTGGGCTATGCTTGTGGTAGGTGGGTTTAATATGGTTCTGGGCTGGTTTTTTATTAAAAAAATTGTACACATTGAGGTGTAGGTTCCAATGATACAAATCTTTTTTATGCTCTCGAGCATTCTTTGCTTTGTAATGGTCATTGGTGGGCTGCTTAGTTTGATTTATAATAAAGACATTGCCATTGAAATGCGGACTAAACATTATTTTGGCTCCGACATGGATAAGGAAGTACCTGTAAAGAAACAAAAGGAACTTCAGTTACGTCTAATTAAACGATATAATGACAAGCTAAAATCAGCTGTGGATAAAAAAATGGCGAGTTCAAAAAAAAGAGACCTTGAAAGACGACTTCGTGAAGCGGGATATCCGTTGAAAATGTCAGCCATTGACTTCCGCTTTATGCAGCTGCTGATGGGGGGAGTTCTGTTTCTATCCGTCTTTTTATTGTTAGGAAGCTCGGTTCTTTTTTCAAGGATTTTACTTGCAAGTGTCGTTGCAGCACTAGGAATTTACTATCCATCCTTTTATTTAAGTACGATTATTAAAAAGCGAAGACATCAGATACAAAAGAGTATGCCCGATTTTTTTGATATGGTGAACCTATCGATTGAGGCTGGTATGGGACTAGATGCCTCGATTCAAAAGGTATGCAAACAAATGAAGGGCCCATTGTCAGAGGAATTTATGCAAACAATGGAGGATATGAAGCTAGGGAAATCTAGAAGGGAAGCATTTGCAGATCTTCGCGCCAGAGTACCAATTCCTCAATTTCAAAGCATCATAACATCGCTCATTCAAGCGGACATGCTGGGAGTAGGAATGGCAAAGGTACTGCAGCAATTGACACAAAGAATTAGAGAACAACGAACTCAATTTGCAAGAGAACAGGCCATGAAGGCACCGGTCAAAATGGTTTTCCCGATGATTCTATTTATCTTCCCATCTATTTTTATCGTATTGATGGGACCATTAATAATTTATCTCATTCAAAATGTACTGTGATGATTTTTAATTAAAAAGGTGTGTGAATTAGGATGCAAATATTTTCATTAGTAGAAAACGAAAAAATGATAGAAATATTTGAATCAAGTTTGGAAGACAGCGGGTTTCAGGTTGAATGGCTTGCACACGAGGCAAAGCTTTATGACAAGCTGCGAATGTACAAGGAGTCGCTTGTCTTTTTGCCTCAATCCTATGTATACAATATTTATAAATTGGGCTCATTTATAATGAAGCATCTCCCCGAGAGTAAGGTCGTGCTGGTACTAAACTCTAAAGATGAGTTTGACCCGGGCCAAGCGGGAAAGAATGAAGTGTTATACCTTGAATCCAATCCTAATGACCTTCAACACACGATATTATCAATCATACACTCATACAAAGATAGTTTGAGACCTAAAGTCCATAAATAATACATAAGCGCATGGCTTTGGAAACCGACCCCCGAAGCCATGCGCTTATTTTTATACCATTGCTTTTACACGTGTTTTCGTCTTTGTGCTTTTTTGCCAAATGATTGTAATGAGTAATGTAACCATTAGAAGGAAAAGACCCAACATAAATGGATAGATGATTTGGACATCATATAATAAGCCAGCTAATGTTGGTCCTAATATATTTCCAATGCTCATGTAGGCATTGTTCATCCCCATTGCAAATCCTTGTTCATTACCTGCAAGCTTTGAAATCAGTGTATTTAACACAGGACGTAGAATGGAAGTTGCAAGGAAAATGAGTAGTGAAATTCCAAAAAACATCTCAAAACTATTCGCGAATAATGAAAGAAGGAAACCGAACGCCGCTACAGAGATAAAAATGTTTAAGATTTTTCCTTCTCCAAATCGAGTTACCATACGATCTACCACAAATAATTGAACGATTACACTAATAATTCCAGTTGATGTAACCATCAGGGCGATGTCCTGTGGTGTTGCACGATATTGGTTATCGACAAAAAGACCAATGACCGATTCATATGCCATTAAACCGAAGCTCATAACAAGTGTTATAATTAATGGAATGAAAAATGGCATACGTACTGAACGGACTAGCTTTTTCGCCATCGTTTCATCATCAACATGCATGAAGCCATCCACTTTTTGTTGGCTTTCCTTTAAGACAGCAAACGAGAAAAGCACTGATACAAGGGAAACTAAAGCAGAAATTAAGAAGGGAAATTTTATCCCATAGTCAGCTAAAAATCCACCTATCCCAGGCCCCACCACAATTCCAAGAGACATAGCCGCGGATATAAAACTGTTACCTTTTGCACGTTGCTCCATCGTTGTAATATCTGCAACATAAGCAAATATAGCCGGGATGAGAAGGGCTGCACCAATTCCACCAACGACGCGAGATGCATACAGCAGCCAAATGGAATCCACTAAATAAAAAATAAACATGGAAAGTGTCAGACCCGATAGTCCGTAGATAATCATTTTTCTGCGGCCATATTGATCAGTCCACTTTCCAGCGATTGGAGAAAAAATAAATTGTGCTCCGGCAAAAATGGCAATCATGAGGCCAGCTGCTTTTCCACCTTCATTAATCGATTCAAGATAAGCAGGTAAAATGGGAATAATAATCCCAAAACTCCCGATTGCAATAAACATATTGATCATCAAAATGATCATTTTTTTACGTTGGTCTCTCGTCATCCATACACCTCATCGTATATATTTTTTCAATCATTAAAATCCGATCCTATTAAATAACAACTATACTAAACTATTACAACTTAACCTAGATGTCAAAAAGAAAATTTTGGGACGAAGGGACAGGTCCCGCGTCCCACCATTGAGACAATGGACCTGTCCCTCTGTCCCGGTTATAATATAAAGAAAAAACGAGGTAGTTCTAATGAATGGCTTTAATACATTTAATTTGAGTGATGAAATCAAAAAAGCACTTTCTGGTTTACGTTATAAAGTCCCGACTGAGATTCAAGCGAAGGTGATTCCTGTTGCGCTAAAGAAAAAAGACATTGTTGGAAAATCCCAAACTGGAAGTGGTAAGACAGCTGCGTTTGCGATTCCAATTTGTGAATTGGTTGCATGGGAGGAAAACAGGCCACAAGCTTTGATTTTAACCCCGACGAGAGAGCTTGCGGCACAGGTGAAGGATGATGTGATCAATATCGGTCGCTTTAAGCGAATAAAAGCAACCGCCATCTTTGGAAAGCAATCCTATGAACGCCAAAAGCTAGAGCTGAAGCAAAAGACGCATGTTGTTGTCGGAACACCAGGAAGGGTGCTTGACCATATTACAAAGGGAACCCTTCATGTGGATAATCTGAAATTTTTAGTGATTGATGAAGCGGATGAAATGCTGAATATGGGTTTTATTGAGCAGGTAGAGGCTATTATCAAAGCACTGCCGGAAGATCGAGTTACAATGTTATTTTCGGCAACCTTACCGGAGGATATTGAAAATCTATCGGTTCAATATATGAAATCACCAACGTATATTGATGTAGAAAATGTTTCTAAAGCAAACATTAATCATTTTTTGATACATACGGAGGAAGAAGACAAACTCTCCCTTTTAAAGGCTATTACGATTGTTGAAAATCCGGATAGTTGTATCATTTTCTGCAGGACACAGCAGGGTGTGGACGATTTGTATCGAAAGCTGGAAAAAGCCAATTATTCCTGTGACAAGCTCCATGGCAGTATGGTTCAGGAAGATCGATTAGCCGTTATGGATGATTTTAAAAAAGGAAAATTCCGTTATCTAGTGGCTACCGATATTGCGGCACGGGGGATAGATGTTGAAGATATCTCTCTTGTCATCAGTTTCGACGTACCTCAGGACAATGAGAGGTATGTTCACCGAATCGGGAGGACTGGTCGTGCAGGTAAAAGCGGGAAGGCAATTACTTTTGCAACAGCAAGAGAAGAGAATGTAGTAGAGGAAATCGAAGACTACATTGGGGAGGAGATTAGGAAGATTGAATCCCCGAGCAATGCCGAGGTTGCCCGTGCAAAATCAGCATTTGTTGAAAAAATGAACGCCCAGCCTCGTCTTAAACACGATAAAGCTGAACAAGTAAACAAAGATATTCTAAAGCTTTATTTTAATGGTGGGAAGAAAAAGAAGCTTCGAGTGGTCGACTTTGTTGGTACGATTGCAAAAATTCCTGGAATCACAGCCGAGGATATTGGAATCATCACCATCCAGGAGAATGCAACCTATGTAGATATCCTTAACGGTAAAGGCCAGCATGTTTTAGCGGCAATGAAACATACAACCATAAAAGGAAAACAGTTAAAAGTACATATTGCAAGGTAAGAAAAAAGAAACGGAGCACCAGGGAGATGCTCCAATTTTATAGGTATAGCCATGAGAAAGTCTATAGCCTCCCAGTATTCCCTTGCATTCGTTCGAACAATCGAGTGAGCCAATAGGGTATAACAAAGATAATGAAATAGAATAAGAAAAGATAGAAGTAATTGACCCATTGGTATTTTTCAAATAGATCGATGCTAACAAGTAATGGTTTAAAGATAAACCCTAAAATCAATGATGTAATCAAGCAATATAAATAAAAACTTTTATCATGGTTTAAGGTCCATTGATACACCATCATTATGGTTACCGGGACAAAGGCTGCATCGAGAGATAGACTTGGTAAAAAAGGGACAACCTGGAATGGATACCCCCATAGTCCAGCTTGAATTCCATAAGAATCGACATATGCAAACAAAACATGGACGGCAAAGCCATAAAAGCCAATTTTGAAAATTTTCTCCCTGTCAATTGCAAAATACACAATCAAAAGAGGAATAAGCAGCATTAATAGAACTACCCAAAACTGCCAGGTCCCCAAATTCGAATACTGTTTCCAATATTCGATTCCAAATTGAGCTAGCTCTTCACGCATGGAAATAAATTTGTCAAAAACTTCGTGCCGATGAGAAATCAATTGACCACTTCCTCGTACTATTTTTCATTTTATTCATTTTTCCCATATTTGGCTTGTATATTCTTAACATTGTTGAACATAGACGTGCAAGCCGGAATACTCATAAAAAGAGCAAGATATTGTTATAATTAGAAATAAATAAGACGAGCGAAATGGGAGGATGGAATGACGAAGACGAATGTGGACGATTATCTTCAACAGGGAATACATGGGGCGAAAGAAATAAAGCCTGAAGAGCGTAAAAAATTCCTTGGGACCATTAGAGAACGAGTCGAATTTGCACTAACACAGTCGCAGGTCAGAGAGAATCAGGTATATCAGGAGATACAGGATGCTTGTAAAAAGCACAACGAAGTACATATGTACTTGAATGGCCATGTAGATTACCGCTTTTTGTCCAAATATGTGAAGCTAGCGGGTGCAAATAACATTGAGTACACTATTGTCTCAAATAAAGACCACAATTCAGACCTTGGACTTGTACTCGCGTTCGATCATGCTATTGATAAAGAAGACATTTATATTAGTAATAAAATAAAACCAGTACTGCCCCAACAGAAAAATGCCGAAAAAAAAGGACTCTTCTCTCTTTTTAAAAAAACTTTTAAAAAGTAGGGGGAGTCCCTTTTGTGGTCACAGGTTCTCTATTAATGATTGTGGAATCTTTTGCGAATCAATATCATCATAACCCCGAGTATTAAGGCAAAAACTCCATTAAGCCACACTAGCTTCATATTTGAATTCCAATGTACTGCAGCTTGACCTATCAAACTGATGAATAAAATGACCAGTATTACGAAAAACCATTTAGACTTAATTGTTTGCAATGTAAATCTTCCATTAAAATAACCTAAATCCACCGTTTTTCTTTGGCGACGGTGACTGCTTCTGTGCGGTTTTTTACGCCAAGTTTATTAATGATCTCGGATATATAATTCCGGACGGTGCCAGCTGATAAAAATAATTGCGCAGAAATTTCTTTTGAGGTTTTTCCTTCTGAAGCCAATCGTAGTACATCCTGTTCACGTTCCGTTAACGGATTGTCTTCTTTCATGCTGCCGAAAATCAATTCAGGGGCAAATTCACGTTTTCCTTTCATGACACTTCGAATCGACTCTGCAAGCTCATCAACTGAGCCATCCTTTAACATATATCCGTTTACGCCAATTTTGACGGCTTGCTCAAAATAACCAGGGCGAGCAAAGGTAGTTAAAATAATGATTCTACAGGTGGAAAATCTTTTTTTCGCTTCTTCTGCTACTTCAAGACCACTCATATAAGGCATTTCGATATCCATTAAACAAACATCGGGCTTAAGGGTGAGAATCGATTTCAACGCTTCTTTGCCATTGGAGGCCTCTCCGACAATTTCAATATCCTCCTCAAAATCTAGTAAAGAGCCTAAAGCGCCTCTAAGCATCCCTTGATCTTCGGCGATCATTACTCTAATCAAGAACCAACACCAGCCTTTTTCTCTTTAGCGATAATAGGAATTGTAATAATAAGTTTTGTTCCATCTTGCGAAATGACTTTTACAAAACCGTCGATTAAACGTAACCTTTCATTGATTCCCTTTAACCCGTTACCGTCTCTAGCCTTGTCATCCATTCCTTTACCGTTGTCATAGATTGATAATTCAATTTCGCCTGGGTTATTCAAAAGCTGGACAGCACAGTCTGTTGCCTTGCTATGTTTTACAACATTTGTAATACCTTCCTTAAGGCATAAGCTAAGGATGTTTTGAGTAAGCAGTGGTACATCCTCAAGCTTTGAGTCTCCATCAAATGCAAACGAAATACCTGCAGCCCGTAAAATCGTTTCTGTTTCAATGAGTTCCTCCGCAATCGTAACTGCCCTCATGTCAGATACTAATTCTCTCACTTGTCTCAGTGCTGAGCGGGAGGTTCGTTCAATTTCTTTCGTTTCAAGCTTTGCCTTTTCAAGGTCCTTACTAATTAATTTATGAACGAGCTGACTTTTTAAGGTAATCATCGACAGCGTATGTCCTAACGTATCGTGGAGGTCTCTAGCAATTCTCATTCGTTCCTCCCGCTTCACGAGCTCTTCAATTTGTTCGTTCGCTTCTTCAAGCTTTTTTTCAAGCTCCATACGGCTATTCATGGAGCGAATACCAAATGGGGAAACGAGCATAATTATCATAAAAATTGCATAAAAGTAAATCGTCTCTATAATCAAAGTATCCCACTTAACAAACAGTGGAATGATAATGGCAAGTCCAAACAATCCCAACGCACGATAAAATGACAACTTACTCCTATACCATCCAATAAAATGGGCTGAAAAAAATCCTAAAAATATATTATAAAGATTATAAGAGATTGCAAGAATTAAAACTATAATAATTTGCACAACAAACCAAAATGTGTAGGAATTTTTATCAAATGAGTTATAGAGTTGCCGATAGGTAACGAGAAACAATAGTAGCAGCCCGATCCCAGCAATTTGTTTCCATCCATGCTCAATAGTAACGTAGTATGCTGGCATGGCAAGATAAATCAAAAAAACATAGGGGAAAAATCCATACCTAGCAGGAAAAACCCTAAATTCCTTCAGTTTTTGAAGCATTCAGCTTACCACCGCCGCTTCCTGTTTTCTTCTTGTATACCCTGATATTACCATGAACAAGAAGAGATACCCAATCAAAAGTGTAAAATTAAGCCAATCTGGATATCCACCACGTACAATTTCCCATGCACCACTGCCAAAGTGATAAGAAGGTAGCCATTTTCCAATAGATTGTATGAAGTTTGGCATTATTTCTAACGGCATCCACATGCCGCCACTAATGGCGAGAATCATATAAATCATATTTGAAACGCCAGCTGCTGTATCCACTCTTTTCATCGTGCCTACAAGTGTCCCTAAAGCAAGAAATGGCAATGAACCGAATAAAATCCATAATCCAGACATGATCCACTCTGATGCTGAGAGAGATACTCCATTAATGAGTGCACCAGCTACAAAAATAACGATGATTGAAAAAATATGAATCACCGTTTGAGCGAGCATTTTTGAAGCAAAATATGCTTGGTCAGACAATGGGGTAATTCTCATAAACGTGGACCAGCCTTGTTTTCTTTCTTCAACTAGTCGGATGCCAAGTGTCATAATTGCAGAGCCCATCACGCTAAACGTCGTCATTGACATTAAATAATGAGCTTTCCACAATTCCTGATCATCCATGCCTGAATTAAAAATTCTTGTAAATACGACGTAAAAAGCAATCGGCATGAACAATGACCAAAATACATAATAGGGATTTCTAAAAATCCTTAAAATCTCGAATTTACATTGCATCAAAAAACCGTTCATTTTACATAGCCTCCCTTTTTTCTACTAATTGTTCAAATGCATCCTCGAGACGACCGCGCTCAATTTCGATATGTTGGACAGGGAGTTTACGGTCAAATATAGAGGCCAAAACTGCATCAGTATTGTTAGTTAATACATAAATCCGACCATTCTTTTCATATACATCTGTTACGTTGGCAATGGTTTTAATTTCTTCGTGGCTTATTGCGGAAGTTAGGGTAAAAGAAACAGATTGTTTAAGTAACCTTGCTTTAATATTTTTAGGCGTTCCATCCCCAACAATCTTGCCTTCATGAAAAAGAATTACTCTTTCGGCAATATCGTCAGCTTCTTGTAAATAGTGGGTTGTGAAAATGACAGTTTTGCCGCGATTTTTTAATTCGCTAACAGTATTCCAGAAAAGTTTTCTTGCCGTCACATCCATGCCGACTGTCGGTTCATCAAAGAATAAGACATCGGGGTTACCTGCCATAGCCAGTGCAAAGCCAAGGCGTCGCTTTTGACCTCCAGAAAGCTTATTCGCTCGTTTTTGTAATTCATCCTTCGTAAATCCAGTGAATGTCACCAACTCCTCATAGGATAAAGGATGTGGATAATAGCTCCTGAAAAGCTGAATAATCTCCCGAACCTTTAATGCGTCAATCACACTTACCTCTTGCAGCAAAGCACCAATTTTTTCACGGGTTGATTTATCCTTTGGTGAATGTCCGAAAACTTGAACACTACCATCAGTTGGCTCTAATAGCCCTAACATCATCATCATCGTTGTTGTCTTACCAGCACCATTTGGTCCCAAAATGGCAACAACCTCACCCTTTTGAATCGAAAAAGAAATTTGATCTACAGCCGTCTTATTTTTAAACAACTTACTAACCTGACTTAACTCAATAATCGGTTCCATAAAAAACACCTCCACCATCATTGTAGAACCTCAAAACAATCCCGATTAGTGGATAATGTCATCAACTTAAATGACAATTGTCATCTGGGACAGGGGGACAGGTCCAGCGTCCCACCATTTTTTTACAGGGACAGGGGACCTGTCCCTCTGTCCCACAAAAAAAAGTATGTTTGATTTTCTTGGTATTTCATAAACTAGGAAGAATACATAAGGAATGTTTGGAGGAGGAGTAAAGGTATGAAGACACAAAAATTGCAGCTGCCACTTCAAACCGCAAGCTTGGTTGTTGGGTTTATGGTGTGGGTGATTTTGTCATCCCTAATGTCGAGTATTAAACAAGATATTCCATTAACCGATAACCAAACTGCAATTGTCACCGCCGTTCCGGTCATTTTAGGATCACTTTTACGAATTTTATTAGGATTTTGGACGAATCGATATGGAGCTAGATGGTTGTTTTTAATTGGCTTTCTCATACTAATTTTTCCGATCTTTTATATTAGTATAGCTGATTCTATGTTCGATTTAATTCTTGGCGGGCTCATTATTGGGGTTGGAGGAGCCTTGTTCTCAATCGGGGTTACTTCACTGCCGAAGTACTACCCGAAGGAACGTCACGGGTTTGTGAACGGGATATATGGTGCCGGAAATATCGGTACAGCGATCACATCATTTGCAGCCCCAGTGCTAGCAGTAAACATTGGGTGGCAAAGCACGGTACGATTATTTCTCATCCCGGTTATTTTATTTGCACTCTTAAATTTTTTATTGGGTGACCGCAATGAACCTAAAGTAAATAAACCGTTGAGTGAACAGATAAAAAGTGTTTATAAAAATGAGAAGCTATGGTTCATTAGCTTATTTTATTTTGTAACATTCGGTTCATTTGTAGCGTTCACTGTATATTTGCCAAACTTTTTAGTATCCTATTTTGGATTAACAACGGTTGATGCAGGATTGCGGACGGCTGGATTTATCACGCTTGCAACCCTTTTACGGCCAGTTGGGGGATGGCTTGGTGATAAATTCAATCCATATTTAATTTTGTTTATTGTATTTAACGTCATCACTTTTGCAGGAGTGCTTCTTGCTTTTACACCTGATATTGTCTTATATACCCTTGGTTGCCTGCTCGTTTCGATTTGCGCTGGAATCGGCAATGGGACGATTTTCAAGCTCGTTCCGTATTATTTTTCAAAGCAAGCTGGAATTGTCAACGGAATCGTGTCGGCAATGGGTGGATTAGGCGGATTCTTCCCACCGCTCGTGCTTTCAATTGTGTTTGGTATGACGGGGCACTACGCAATCGGATTTATGTCCCTTGCAATGTTTGCACTTTTAAGCTCAGTATTCGTCGTGTGGATGTTCTACACTGAAAAAATTCAGCTCGAAGCAAAGCTTATCGAAAATGTCGCCCAGGGGATGATGGTCACAAATCCAAAGGGAATTATTCAAAAAGTCAACCATGCGTTTACAACGGTTACGGGCTTTGACCCAGAAGAAGCAATCGGAAAAACGCCAAGTATTCTACGTTCCGGGAAGCATGATTCCGCCTTTTACGATCAGATGTGGAATTCTATACACGAACAAGGCTATTGGCAGGGTGAAATTTGGAATAGACGGAAAAACAAAGAACTCTATCGAGAATGGCTGACCATTAGTGAAGTGAAAAATGAAGTTGGTGAGGTCAAGTATTACGTTGGGCTCTTCAATGATCTAACCGAACAGGACTCATAACAAAGAAAAGCTGAGGGTAAAACTGTACAAAAATGTATGATTTATAAAGGTCAACTATCGGGACTTAAATTTAATTAAGCTGATTAAATATTGAACGCTCAAATCTGAGCGTTTTTATTTTGCCCATTAAACTGCCAATTCGGCATTTTTTTATGTAAAAAGACGACTTTAGGAGGAGTTACCCTTACTTTGTTTTCGGGACTAAATAACTGTTTTATTTTAATTATTCAAAATATTATAGAAGCGGTAAGTAGATAACGCTATACTACTGATATATTAATATGCATGATAACAAAAATTAAGGAGGTAGGTGATTTATTTTTAAAAAATGTAAGCGTTTAATTACAAGAAGACGGGGTGAAAGTTTTGAAACGAGGAAAACAAATTTCCGTTGTTATTCTCTCAGCTATGCTATTACTAAGCGGGGGAATATCAACAATGGCAGCGAATGAAGGTACCCACAAGGTGGAACGGGCACAAAATGCAAATGCACATAAAGACCAAGGTAAAATTAAGAAGGCGATAAAGCAGCTTCCAACTGTAAAAGAAATTCCTTACGGAGAGGGGATGACTTTTCATAGTGAACCAACTGACATCAGCCACCCATTCAGTTCCATGTACAGTTCAAGCGGACAAGTAGATATTTGGAATAATTACGGCTATGACGAAAAGGAATTTTTCATGTCAGGGAAAGCAAATGTTTATAGTATAGATGATAAGGATGTTCCTTTTATCAAGTCATCTGACAATGATTATACAACAAGGCTGCTAGTAAGATTTCCAAAGGAAACAGCAAAGTTTTCTGGCCGCGTGTATGTTGATATCTTGAATGCTTCAAGTGGAGTAGACTTAGAGGATACTTGGGGGAGAAGCTATGATTGGTACATGAACGAAGGACATGCCTATATTGGGATTACTTCAAAAACAGATACCATTAATGCTTTGAAAAGATTTGATAGTGAGAGATATGCTGACCTTAATTGGCTGGTTAATGGCAAGGATGAAAATGGTCTGATTTGGGATATGCTTTCCCAATTGGGCACTAAGCTTCGCAGCGAAAGTGCAGGCGACATTTTAGGTGGTCTAAAACCTGAATATGTCTATTTATCTGGACAGAGTCAATCAGGCTTTTATTTAAATACTTATATTACTTTATTTGACAGTTTATTAAAAAATTCAAATAGTGGAAAGCCATTATTTGATGGCTATATGAATTTGGTTGGCCCCGGCACAACAAATGTTCATTCAGGAGGTCCTCAACCAAGTGTTACCTATTCAGAAACGAGTGTTCCATATATTGTTATTATGTCTGAATTTGAGCATATGTTTGCAAACCTACCAATCTATGAATATGAGAGAAAACATGATTCATCTTCAACCAAAAATAAGTTTAGATTTTATGAAGTAGCAGGTACACCACATACAGATCCAACCCTGGACGTTATTCCGTTTAGCGATGAAATTAAACTTGGAAATGGGAAGGGAAGACCACCAAAAGAGTATGATCCTGGCCATTATGAAAGCGATTTAAATTTGCAGATTTATGTAAATGCTGCACAGGAAAACATGCATAAGTGGGTAACCGAAGGAATTCCGGCCCCTTCTGCTGATGACAAATGGATTGATTTTAATGAATCAATTGTAGACGGTAAAACCATTTATACTCCTAAAAAAGATGAGCATGGTAATGCATTGGGTGGTATTCGTGCACCACAGATTGAGTATCCAATTGCGACCTATTATCCTAGTAGAAATGGTCTGCCTTTTGAAACGAATGGAAGTATGGTTTTCTTTACTGCTGATAAAATTGCAAAGCTATACTCTAATTATGAGAAAGATTACAAGAAGCCCTTCTTAGAGCAGGCAAAAAAGCTACTAGATGACGGATATATCTTACAAGAAGGTTATGACAAGCTAGTTGACTATGTCAATGAAAAGAAAGGCTTTGGCGGACCTGACGCGAATGAGATTTACGCTATTTCAAAAGCTAAACCAAATAAGATTGAAGAAAAACCATTTAATCCTGAAAAAGTCGGTTTTGATCATAACGAACAGGACACAGCTACTAATCCAGAGCTAAGCCATCCATATAATTCAATGCTTGATTCTGTTGGCAAGATTGATATTTGGAATGATTATGATTATACGGAAAAGGAATTTTTCGTTTCCGGAAATGCCAATATTTACGAGCTTGGCAATGTTGAAGGGAATGATGTGCCAACCGTAAAAAGTGGACCCTATGATTACACGAACAGAATCATTGTGCGTATGCCAAAGGATATGAAAGATTTCTCCGGTGCAGTTTATATTGATATTTTAAATGCCTCCAATAATTCTGATATGGAAGATACATGGAGAAGAAGCTGGGAATATTTCATGGATAATGGGCATGGTTATATCGGGATCACTTCGAAAAATGTAAATGTCACAGCATTGAAAACATTCGATCCTGTCCGTTATTCCGATATTGATTGGGTTGCGGATAAAGAAGGTCAGTATGAAAATGGTTTGTTCTGGGATATGCTTTCCCAGCTTGGAGTTGCATTAAATGATGAGAATCAAAGTAAGCAAATTCTTGGTACAAAGCCTGATTTTGTGTTCTTGGGTGGACAAAGTCAGTCGGGAATGTATTTGAATACGTATACAGATGTGTTCCAACCCTACTTATACAATGCTGAAAAAGACGAGTATTTATTTGACGGTTATTATAATTGGGTAGGTGCAATCCCAACCTCGATTCAGCCGTCGAAAGATGTGATGCCATCTTTATATGACAAGAATACACCAAAGTCTGTTTATAAGGCGATGGGCGTTCCGAAAATTGTCATCATGTCTCAGGCAGAAGCTGGATTTAAGGAAGGAAAAGGGCTTTTCCCATCTTATAAAAATAAACAAGATCAAAACAGCAAGTCGGATATTTTTAGACTATATGAGGTAGCGAATGCTCCACATTCAGATGCAATTTCGCCGATTATCCAGAATAATGATGCTCTTATAAAAGCTGGAGTGAGCCCGAGAAAATATCCGATTAGTCCGCTTCCAAATACGATAAAGAGTAATTTGCATATCGATATGTTTGTAAGTGGTGCGCTTGATAACCTTTATGAATATGCTGCTGCTAAAAAAGCTAATCCAAATGCAGACTCGGAAAAATACTTCCCGGCAGCAGATGATAAATGGTTAGAGTTAGACACAAATTCACAAAAACTTACAAGAGATGCAAACGGTAATGTGACCGGAGGAATCCGCCATCCATTGTCAGATAATCCACTTGCTTCGTACATGATCCAAAATGATTTTATGACAATGTTTAGTGTTGACAAGCTTAATGAGCTTTATGGTACAAGAGTGAATTGGGTTTCAAAAATGAATGCTTCTGTCGACAACCTATTAGCGCAAGATTTAATTCCGCAATCCGTTGCAGATTCATACAAAGAGGTCATTGCAAGTCATACAAAGCCTTGGAATGAATAAGCTAATAACCGGATGGACATAACCAAAAGACAAAAGAATAAAGTGTTGTTATATGGAGAGCCGGGGTGTATACCCCGGCTCTTTTTGTGCATTTAATTCAAAAATGTTATACCCGAATTTTTCATATTTCAATTATGACATTTTTGAGGAAATGAACGCATAGGAGTTTAAGTAGAATCTAGATGGAAAGGATTATGAGGATAGTTCTAATTTTGTAAGGAAGAAAGGATGAACGTAATGGCAACAGGACCAAGTTTACGAAAAACAGATTCTCATTCAGCGATTCACGAGGCGGCTTTACATGAGGCAAAGGAGCTCCGAAACATATTTAGAAAGTGCGTTGAAGAAGGAAATAAGGAAAAAGCACTTCAGGTTGCCGAGGTTGCAATTGACCATTGGGAATCTAGAACTCTGAAACATGCTGATTCAGAAGAAGAGGGCTTATATAAAGAACTAATCGAAAAAAATCCAAAGCTTGAAAAACTGGTAAATCAGCTTACACGCGATCATGATTTAATGCGTCGAATCGTTGCGACAATGAAGAAAAGCTTGGAAACAGAAGAGGCTGATCATCGCATGATTCCTCTCTTAGATAGCTTAATTATCATTGATGAAATCCATAACGATGACGAGATGAATAAACTGCTAGCGAATAACGAATAATAAAATGAAAAATTAGGAAGAAGTGGAAAGGAGATGTAAATGGGTAAAAAAGATGCAATTGAGGAAAAACTACTAAGGTTTGCTGCGCCAAATCTATATCAAAAGATGGTTGATACATTTTTCGAATATAACATTCATTCCTACGATATCTATGCAACCGTGGTGAAGCAGGAGGAAGGCTATGACTTAACATTAAGATTCTCTCAATCATTTTCACAATCTGTTACAGCCTTTATAAGCTTTGAACAAGCAAATGATCCCGATGAAGAGATAGCTTCCTTTTTCAAAGAAACAGCTGAAAAATGTAAGAATCAATTGATATCAGACTATTACAAGATGATTAAACTTTGAAAATGTCGTACTTAGTTTTTGATGTCTAGTTCCATGCGCCATCGGCTCTCGGGTCTAAGCCAATCGCTTCGGAAGGCAAAAAGCGCCTTCTGTCAGCGCTCGTCTTATGCTTGTCGCCGATAAACGGGCGCTTTGCACTTTTCTTATAAAGGGGTTGGTTTGTTGTTTTCCATGGAGAATGATGCAATGTTAATTGATGATCGAGAAGACTTGATTGCTGTTTTACGGATGAGATTTGGTGATATTCCTGGAAAAATGATTGAAGAAATCTATGAAATCCAGGATATGAGCACACTTCAGCGTCTTATCTTAGCGGCCGCAAATGCCTCAAGCTGGCAGGTCTTTCTTGAAGAATTTCAAGCAGGCACACAAAGTTTCAGGTTAGTGGGCGAGGACTTTAACCCATTGGCTAATATCCTGAAGGGAAGGGATGGAGACATTGGCAAAGCAAAATAGTCTCTTTCACTCGCTAAAGCATTTAGTGCGTGGAGAGCGTATAAACGATGGTTGGACAGAAGAAAATCCACGCCCGCGAGACTGGGAATCGGTTTACCGAAATCGTTGGGCCCATGATAAGGTTGTCCGTTCCACACATGGAGTGAACTGTACGGGCTCATGCAGTTGGAAAATTCATGTCAAAGACGGGATTATCGCCTATGAAACTCAGCAAACAGACTATCCTTCAACGGGAGATAATTTCCCAGATTACGAGCCCCGTGGATGCCCACGTGGTGCGAGTTTTTCATGGTATACATACAGCCCAACGCGAGTGAAATATCCCTATGTTCGTGGTGACCTTCTCGCTCTTTGGAAGGATGAAGTCGCAAAGGCGGATAATCCTGTCCAAGCATGGGAAAATATCGTCAGCAATCCAGAAAAGCGAAAAGCATATGTTTCTGTCCGTGGTAAGGGTGGCTTCGTAAGAGGAAACTGGAAGGATGTTTGCCAAATGATTGCAGCATCCACCATTCATACGATTAAAAAATACGGTCCCGATCGGGTCGTAGGATTCAGCCCAATTCCCGCGATGTCAATGGTGAGCTATGCTGGTGGGGCAAGATTTTTATCTCTAATCGGTGGAACCATTCTTAGCTTCTATGATTGGTATGCGGACTTGCCGCCTGCATCACCACAGGTGTGGGGTGACCAGACCGATGTTCCGGAAAGCGGCGATTGGTACAACACAAAATACTTCATTATTTGGGGTACCAATATTCCACAAACGAGAACGCCAGATGCCCATTTTATGGTGGAAGCTCGTTATAACGGAACAAAGGTAGTTGGGGTAAGCCCGGACTACGCGGAATATGACAAGTTTGCCGACATATGGCTTCCCGCAAAAGCGGGCACAGACGGTGCACTAGCCATGGCGATGACCCATGTGATTTTAAAGGAATTTTATGTGGATAAAGAAACACCTTATTTCCGTGATTATGCGAAAAAATACACAGATTTACCGTTCTTAATTACCCTGAGTAAAAAAGGAGAAAGCTATCGCTCTGACCGGTTTCTAAGAGCTTCTGATTTTTCCGACCAACACGAGCTTGGTGATTGGAAGACTGTGGTTTGGGATGAAACGACAAATCAAATCGCAATACCAAATGGAAGCCAAGGCTTCAGATGGGACAGCAGCACGAAATGGAATCTTGACATGACTACGGAGGATGGCACAAGTATCAATCCAAAGCTAAGCTTTATCAACGATTCAGATGATGTTGCCATGGTCGAATTCCCTTATTTTGCGGAAAAAGAAGGCGGAAAAGTAGAGCGCGGTGTTCCAATTAAACGGATGAAGGACCAATCGGGCAATGAACTGATTGTAACAACCGTTTATGACTTAATGCTTGCGCACACTGGTATTAGCCGCGGGCTTCAAGGTGATTATCCGACTGATTATAATGACACAGCGAGACCATATACACCTGCATGGCAGGAAAGCATAACAGGTGTGAAAAAGGAACATGTTATCCAGGTTGCGCGTGAATTTGCAGAAAATGCAGAACTGACCCAAGGTAAATCCATGATTGCCATGGGCGGAGGAACAAACCACTGGTTCCATAGTGACCAAATCTATCGTGCCATTTTAAACCTTGTTCTCCTAACAGGTTCACAAGGCGTCAATGGTGGTGGTTGGGCGCACTATGTAGGACAGGAGAAGGTGCGTCCATTAGAGGGATTCTCTCAAATTGCGTTTGCTAACGATTGGGTAAAAGCACCTCGTCTCATGAACGGTACATCCTTTTTCTATTTTGCAACTGAGCAGTTCCGTTATGAATACGATTTTGATGATAAAGAAACGGACTGGGGCAGCAAGTATTCCAATATGCACCCTGCTGATTTTAATGCGATGTCATCACGTCTTGGTTGGTTACCAAGCTTCCCAACACTCTCGCAAAATTCATTGGAGGTCATGAAGGAAGCCCGTTCGAAACATAGTGATGACAAATCCGTGACGGATTATATCGCAAAACAACTGGTCGATGGGGAGTTAGATTTTGCAATTGAAAATCCAAATGATCCACGAAACTTCCCAAGAGTCTTCTTTAATTGGCGCTCCAATTTATTAGGAGACAGCGGGAAAGGTCATGAGTATTTCGTAAAGCATTTAATTGGCTCAAAGGATACGGTTTTATCAGACCCAGAACAATCTTGGCAGCCAAAGGATGTCAACATTTCAGAAAAACCGCCTGAAGGAAAAACGGATCTCTTTGTAAGTATGGATTTCCGAATGACTAGTTCAGGGCTGTTCTCTGACATTATCCTGCCTGCTGCTACATGGTATGAAAAACAAGACATCAGTACAACGGATCTACATCCATTTGTGCATCCATTTAATGCGGCAATTAGCCCGCCATGGGAAACAAGAAGTGACTGGGATGCATTTAGGGAAATCGCAAAAGCATTCTCGGAGCTTGCAAAAGACCATTTGCCAGCCCAAGAGGATCTCGTCATTTCCCCACTTGCCCATGACACGATTAATGAAATAGCTCAGCCTTTTGGAAAAGTGAAGGATTGGCGTAAAGGCGAAGTGGAAGGTATTCCAGGAAAAACGATGCCGAACCTCAATTTTGTGAAGCGAGATTATCCAAATGTGTATGATATGTGGATAACTGTCGGACCGAATATTAAAAATGGATACGGAACGAAAGGAGTCAAAATCCCTGGGGATAAAGTATTCCAATCCTTGACGGATCGCCTCGGACCTTCAAAATCTGAAGGTGTCGGTAAAGGACTCCCATCTTTATATTCCGATGTCAAAGCAATCAATGCAATCCTTCTCATGTCAGGGGCCACAAATGGGAAGCGTGCTGTTGAAGGCTGGAAGTCTATGGAACAAAAAACAGGGAAGAAGCTCAGTCATATTGCTAAAGAGCGTGAAGAAGAAGACTTTACATTAGATGCCTTGACCATTCAGCCAAGACAAACCCTTTCAACACCGGTTTGGAGTGGGCTTGAGAATGACGGTCGCCGTTATTCACCATTTACAGTAAACAAAGAGTTTCATATTCCATGGCACACTCTTACAGGAAGACAAAGCTTTTATTTAGATCATGAAGTCATGCTCGATTATGGTGAAGGGCTTCCACTCTACCTGCCGCCAATTAACAAAGGTCCTTTTATTAAAGGGGAAAAAGAGGTTGAGAACAGTGGAAAGTCAATTACGCTTCGTTATATGACGCCACACCAAAAGTGGGGTATCCACACGATGTTCACGGATACCAAAAACATGGTGCAGCTATTTAGAGGCTGGCAGGTTGTCTGGTTGAACGAGGAGGATGCTGCTGAAATCGGTATTAAGGATAATGACTGGATTGAATTATACAATCGAAACGGTGCCGTTGTAGCTAGGGCTGTGTTAACCTACAGAATGCCGCGCGGCGCGGTCTATATGCATCATGCCCAAGACCGGGTTATGGGAGTACCAGGAAACACAATCAATAAAAATCGTGGTGGAACACATAACAGCGTGACGAGAATTTATCCAAAGGCAACACATATGATTGGTGGTTATTCACAGCTAAGCTATGGATTCAATTATTATGGACCAACAGGTAGCCAACGAGATACGTTAACGATTGTTCGCCCATTAAAGGAGGTCGACTGGCTTGAGAATTAAGGCACAGGTGGCGATGGTCATGCACTTAGACAAGTGTATCGGCTGTCATACTTGTTCTGTCACATGTAAAAATGTATGGACGAATCGACCCGGCATGGAGTACGTCTGGTTCAATAACGTTGAAACTCGTCCTGGACCAGGGTACCCGAAGGAATGGGAAAACACGGATCGCTACAAAGGTGGTTGGACATTGCGAAATGGAAAACTGCATCTACGAGCAGGGGGTCCAATTTCCAAACTTGCAAACATTTTTTACAATCCAAATATGGCAGAGCTAGATGATTTTTATGAGCCTTGGACATACGATTATGAACATCTTCATACTGCAAAAAAAGGGGAAAACATCCCTGTTGCACGACCAAAGTCAATGATTACAGGTAAGTACATGGATAAGCCGGAATGGGGTCCGAACTGGGATGATGACCTTGCTGGCGGTAGCGAGGTCGTCCCGATGGACCCGAACGTTCAAAAGCTTCAAGAGCATATTGCGATGGAATATGAAAAAACATTCATGATGTATTTACCGCGAATTTGTGAACATTGCTTGAATCCATCCTGTGTCGCGTCTTGTCCTTCAGGTGCGCTTTATAAAAGAGATGAGGACGGAATTGTTCTCGTTGACCAGGATGCTTGTCGTGGCTGGCGTTTTTGCATGAATGGCTGTCCGTATCACAAGGTGTACTATAACTGGAACACTCATAAGGCAGAAAAATGTAACTTCTGTTATCCGCGTACAGAGGCAGGTCTTCCAACTATTTGTTCGGAAACATGTGTTGGTCGTATCCGTTATATCGGGGTTGTTTTATATGATGCAGACCGCGTGAAAGAAGCGGCATCTGTAGAGAATCCGAAAGACCTATATGAATCACAGCTTTCTGTCTTTTTAGATCCATTTGATCCAGATGTGATTGAAAAAGCCCAAGAACAAGGAATAAATCAAAGTTGGATTCAAAGTGCGCAGGAGTCACCTGTGTATAAAATGGCGATGAAGTGGAAGATTGCGTTGCCATTGCATCCTGAATATCGCACAATGCCAATGGTTTGGTATGTGCCGCCACTTAGTCCAATTATGAACCATATCACAAACGAGCAAAGCTTGAATGCAGAAGGATATATTCCAGCGGTTGATGATATGCGAATTCCGATGGAGTACTTGGCATCAATTTTATCGGCAGATGATACAGATGTGATTCGCCGTGTCTTACTGAAGATGGCTGCCATGCGTGTTCATATGCGTTCCAAAACGGTTGGAGGAATTGACGGTGAGTCAATGAGCAAGCTTATAAAGGAAGCAAATACAACACCGGAAGAGCTTGAGGAAATGCAGCGCTTATTAGGTGTTGCGAAATACAATGAGCGTTTTGTGATTCCAACAGGCCGACGCGAAATGGATGATGACCTTCATTACAAGCAAGGCGCATGTAGCATTGAGGATTTAGCACCACCAGAAGGTATGGTGACATATCCATTTGAAAGAAGTGGAAATCAATGACCAGTGAAGCAAAAGCAATCTTAATGATCATGTCACGTATCCTCGATTATCCGGACCAGACTCTTCTTGAAAATTATCCGGATTTAGAGAAATACGTGAACGAAGAAGTGGGCTCTGTAAACATGAGAAATGAAATTTTAGAACGAATTGCGCCTCTTTTTAAAATGCCATTGCTTGAATTACAGGAGCTCTATGTGGATACCTTCGATTATAAGGATCGAACAAGTCTTTATTTAACCTCACACGAATTAGGTGATAGCCGAAAACGTGGAGCAGCCTTAATTAAGCTACAAAAACTAATCGTCGAAGGTGGATTTGAATATCACGGAAAGGAAATTGTGGATTATATCCCAATGCTGTTTGAGCTTTTAGCACATGCACCTGAAGGCGAAAACTTTGAACGGTTATACCGCCGCTTAGCCTTTGCGGTCAATCGAATTCATAAAAACCTTTTTGATTCAAATCCATACCACAAAATTGTGAACCTTTTAATGATGTTTGTCTTTGAAGCGCCAGAAGCAGAAGAAATCACATTGCTAGAAAATCAGCGTGAGGAAGCGGATTTAGAGGAGCTTCCATATCCAATGCTTTATCAATGATGTTCATAACTCTGTGGATATTGTGGACAATGTGGATATTGTGGAAAAAAATATTCAGTAAATTTTCAACACTATCCACAAAAGCATCCACAGGCTGTGGAAAACAAATGTTCTTATGTGGATAAGATATTTTTACTTCATGATTTTGAAAGGAGGTTAATGGATGGAATTACATTTCTGGTGGACGGCATACCCATATATATGCATAGCAATCCTTGTTGTAGGGACATTTTATCGGTTTGTGTTCCGAGGAAAAAGCTGGACCGCACCATCAACAGAAATCTTTGAGAAAAAGTGGCTACGCTATGCATCAGTCATTTTTCACTACGGAATCATTTTCGCCTTTATCGGTCATGTTATGGGGATGCTGATTCCTCTTGAGTTTTACAATGCAATCGGAATCGACGACCATACCTATCACCTATTTGCCATAGCTGGAGGTGGCCTAGCAGGGCTTATGGTTGTGCTCGGATTAATTCTATTTTTGATTCGGAAATTTGTAATTGAGCGCGTCCATGTTCATACTTCGGCAGGTAGTTATTTTACAATCATCCTACTGCTAATAATTGCTGGTTTAGGGACGTATATGACACTAGTGTATAACACAACAGTTGCGGCATATGAGTATCGAATTTCAATTGGGCCGTGGTTTCGAAGCTTATTCACACTTAATCCACAACCTGAGTTAATGCTCGGAGTTCCAACCTTATTTAAAATTCATGTCATCCTGTCGTTCCTTTTATTTGCATCGATTCCTTTTACAAAGCTAGTCCATATGTTCAGTTTCCCATTGCGCTACCCAGCAAGAGCACCTCAGCAATACCGCTCGCGTGATGGCTATTCGAAAAATACCAGACAAAACTAAGGGGAGGGTCGCCTCCTCTTCTTTATTTGCCTCAAAAACTAAATCCCTTCGCAATTTTGACCTGCGTCAAAGTTTATCCTTTCACCTTAGCTTAAAATAAAGTTGTAGAAAAAAATCGTGGTTGTAAATTATGACAAATTTATTAATTGTTATCCCAGCGAGGACAGAGTTTCCTGAATCTGGTATGTTTAACCATAAGGGAAGTGTCTTGCTTAACTTCCAAAAAAAATAAACCAACAAACAGTAGTTACGACTATCTTGGACTATATACAAGGGAGAGTTGTTAAATGTCTAGTCATTCTTGTAATCACAGCGACCACATGAAAACCTCATGTATTTCAAGGGTTCCGATTTTTAACCATTTGACCGAAACTGAAATGGCTGAAATCTCACAGGTGGCAGTGAGCAAACGTCTCAAGAAAGGCGAGCTTTTATTCCACTCAGAAGAGCTCTCAGAACATCTTTTCATTGTCCACAAAGGCTTGGTAAAAATGTACCGGATTACTGAAAATGGGAAAGAACAAATTATTCGGTTTGTTGAAGAAGGTGACTTCATCGGCGAGCTTGCTCTCTTTTCAAAATCAATGACAACAAGCTTTGCGGAGGCAATGGAAGATACTGAAGTTTGTACCATCCAGCAGCAGGACATTCATCAACTACTCCTAAGCTATCCAACCATTTCGTTAAAAATCCTAGAGGAATTCACGAGTAGACTGAATGAAACGGAATCACTCATTGAAAAATTAAACTCACAGGATGTAGAAAAGCGTGTCGCGGGATATTTAGTGGAACTAATTGATGCCCAAGATGAAGCATCGATGATCATTCAATTACCGATTAGCAAAGGAGACCTCGCATCCTACCTTGGAACCTCACAGGAAACACTCAGTCGCAGGCTTTCGGCATTTCAAAACCAAGGCCTAATTGAGCTAAAAGGACAAAGAAAAATCATCATCAAACAACTAGAAGAGCTTAAAAAACTAGTTTAAAAAGGAGGATGAAGAGGACCGAGAATTTCAAGGCGGTGCAGCTTTGAGGACCGGAGCGTATGCAGTTAATACGTGAGGACCGGAGAAGCAAGCCAACGCAGAAATTCGATGCGTCATATTCACCGCACTTTTTAAACATCCTCTTAAAAAGAAAGCGAACAACTAAAGAAAAAGGTGATAGCCTTGAACAATGCCATTCTCATATATGCAAGCATGTCGGGGAATACAGAATTAATGGCAACGTATATTGCAGAAGGGGTAAAGGAAAAAGGGGTCCAACTGGACGTCAAAGAGTGCTTTGAAATTGACCCCGAAGAACTTATTAACTACGATGGAATTACATTGGTAGCTATACTTGGGGGGAGGGAGAGCTCCCCGATGAATTACTAGATTTTTATGACGAAATGGACCATCTTGATTTTCATTTTAAAAAAGGGGCTGTGTTCGGATCTGGTAGCACACTATACTCGAATTATGGCGGCGCTGTCGACTTACTAGTGGCCAAGTTAAAAGAACGTGGAGCTAGCGTCATTGCAGATCCATTAAAAGTCGAACTTACACCTAACCATCAAGACGAATTGATATGCAAAGAATTTGGCAGACAATTTGCCGAAAAGCTTAACGACTAGTAACACTAGAAGGGTTCTCTCATTCCAGAGGGGGCCTTTTGTTGGTTTTCTGGAGGGGAATTTGGGGTTTGTCCAATATATTGATATTTTTGTCCGATATAATTCGAGCAATGTCTGATAAATCGCTGAATTGGTGATATCCGGCCGCGATTGTCCGATATATTGACAAAGAGTGATTTTTATTTTACTATTATCTTGAATTCAAGATAAATTAATTTAAGATGATATATCGAAGCGAATATTCCGCCCTAAACTGTTGAAAATAAAAGAAAAAGGAGAGAGAAACTATGAAAACAGCAGGTATTCACCATATTACTGCGATTGTTGGACATCCTCAAGAGAATGTTGATTTCTATGCTGGTGTTTTAGGACTTCGTCTTGTAAAACAAACAGTTAATTTTGATGACCCAGGAACGTACCACTTTTATTTTGGAGATGATGTAGGTAGCCCAGGCAGCATAATTACCTTTTTCCCATGGGCAAATGCGCATCAAGGAAAGATTGGCGATGGTCAGGTTGGGATCACCACTTATGTTGTTCCAAAAGGTGCATTATCTTTTTGGGAATCAAGATTGACTAAATTCAATATTTCATATGAGAAAACAGAACGCTTTGGAGAGCAATATCTCCAATTTGATGATATCCACGGACTGCATCTTGAAATTGTAGAACGGGAAGAAGGAGCACACAATAAGTGGGAAATTGGAGAAATAACCTCTGAAGTTGCCATTAAAGGTTTTGGAGGTGCGATTTTATTTTCCTCACAGCCTGAAAAAACAGAAAAGCTTCTAACGATTATGGGTCTAGAGCGTTTAGGTGAAGATGGCGATTTTATTCGCTTTAAAGCTGAAGGCGACATTGGAAATGTGATTGATGTAAAACGAACTCCAGGAGAAAAAGGTAAAATGGGTGTTGGAACAGTTCACCATATTGCATGGCGTGCGAAGGATGACGAAGAGCAAATAGAGTGGCAACAATATATTGGCGAACATGGCTACGGGGTAACAACGGTAAGGGATCGAAACTACTTTAATGCGATTTATTTTAGAGAACACGGAGAAATTCTCTTTGAAATTGCAACAGATCCTCCGGGCTTTGGCATCGATGAGGAATATGAAAAAATGGGTTCAGAATTAAAGCTTCCTCCACAATATGAACAACATCGTCAAAAAATAAAAGATGTATTACTCCCGTTTGAAATACGAAGTCTGGATTAGAAGGAGAGAGAGCAATGATTTCAATTGATCCAAGTAAAAGTTCAGAAAGAGATAATTATAAGCTGTTAATTGGAAGCATTATCCCAAGACCAATTGCATTTGTAACGTCAAAATCAAAGACAGGTACGCTAAACGGCGCACCATTTAGTTATTTTAATATAGTATCATCCAATCCACCTCTCATTTCATTATCGATTCAACGAAAAGAGGGGATCATGAAGGACACGGCTAGAAATATTATAGAAGGAAAAGAGTTTGTCGTTCATATCGTTGACGAAAACAATGTAGAAAAAATAAATCAAACGGCAGCAAATCTTCCGCCTGATGAAAGTGAAATTGAACTTGCTGGGCTAACACCAGTCGAAAGTACACAAATAAAAGTACCTGGGATTAAGGAAGCCAAAATCCGAATGGAATGCGTTTTAGAACAGGCAATTGAATTAGGCGGACAGGAAATGCCAGGTTGTGATTTGTTGATTGGAAAAGTTGTCCAGTTTCATGTTGAAGAGGAGCTTTATAGCGTGGGACGGATTGATCGAGAAAAACTAGGAGCGGTAAGTCGTTTGGCGGGCAATTATTATGCAAAAATAGGAGAAGTGTTTGAAATCGAGAGACCAAAGTAATTAGGATTGGTCTCTCTTTTGGTTTTGGTTCTTCTTAATCATTTCCTCAAGCTGCTTCACTTTTTCCTGAAGATCATCAATCTCATCCTGCATCTTGTTCTTCTCTTGATCCGATTTAAAATTTTCAACTTGTGTTTGAAAGTCCTCAGAAACATCTATATTTAGCTGAATGAAGTCTCCAATAGCTGACAAAGCGTCTCCCGCCGTAGCTAAGACACCACCTATTATCGATAAGATTGATCCGCTATTGTTAGGTGGTTTATATTGAAAAGTATCTAAAGTCGAGTTCGTCTTTTTCACTATATTATTGGCAGCAGAGGAAATAACGGCATCCCTTTTATCCTTATTCATAAACACTCCCTCCATAAACTATGGGACAGGTCCCTTGTCCTGAGTAAAAATATGGTGGGACAAGGAACCTGTCCTCATGACCCTATTCTATTATATTCACCCAGGTTGATTATTGTGTCGTGTTGTTTTATCCTTTATTGGCCTAAGGGATAATTTTTCGTGGTGCATAATTGATATCCTCCGACGAATAAATGGTTACGATAAGTGTTCCTCCGTGCACCTTTGCCCGAATTAAAATCGGCTGATTATATGTATTTTTAAAAAGAAAATCAGGCCCATACCAGCTAACTGTTGCATCGCGTCCCGGAGGCACATAGCCAACACGTTTACTATGGGAATAGCGCTTAATAATCTCAACCCCCGCTAGGTCAACGGCATTAAATAGGGTGGAGGAGGTTTGACAAATCCCACCTCCGATCCCTTCAATCAGTTCACCTCTAATGATTTCGGGGGCCGGCTGATAGCCCCTGGCAGCGGTTCGCTTTCCGACGACCTTATTAAATGAGAAGGTTTCATTTTGAAAGAGCACATAACTATCGATAGCTGCGGCTGAAAGAGCAATATTGGTCGAACGTTCTCTATTAGATGAATTAAAATGAGTCACATACTGCCCAATCCTTTTTACCCGAATTGTGGATAAAAGTTCACTGTCAACTCGTGGATAAATTCGCTCAATCGGTACCTCAAGGAAATCCCCTTTTCCAAAAAAAGTAGTGTAAAATAACTTCGTAAATTTATCCTTATTTAATTTTACGCCAACATGCTCCTTAACGATCTCTCCCGTTTTTCCGATTTTTGCGTCCTTTGCTTCCTCGTATACCTGTTCATCTAAATAGGTTAGAAAATCAGAATATTTTTTCGTGTTCAATGCAGGAACACCGAGTAATGGAAGAGAATATTCAGCCCGATTCACCGTGGCAATCGGATTTCCTTTATAGGTAATGTACAGATTATCCTGAGGATGAAATTGCTGTACAGAAAAGAAAAGCATCATAGCCCATAATAATTTCAGAGTCCCCACCACCTTTACGAATCATTCTTTTTTATAGTATGGATGGATATTCATAATTCCATTAAATTATGGCGGGAATTTTTTAAAATTAATATTGTAACAAAATGTTCAAAAACGGGAAAATGCCTGTGATATGCATCACATCAGGGGTTAAGGCGTTTATGCTAAGAAGATTTTCTTTTTACAAAAAATTCCTTCCCTTTTCTGTAACAACTTTTCAAGGAGCTTGATGTTATCATCATTTACACAGTGACAAAGATTTTAAGAAATTATTTTACAAAATAAACTTTAGCTATAGTTTTCAACATATTACAAAAAAAACGAGTAGCTAAAAAATTTTTGACAACTTTGTGAAGTTGTACACAATTTCGGTATGACGTACATAGTTGTGAAATAAGAGCATCCATTCGGAAAGGAGTACTTTTATGAAAATCAAATGGTTTTTCTTATCAATGGTTATTACTATTGCCACAGTGTTAACAGGATGTGAACCATTAATGGTCTTAGACCCAAAAGGTCCACAAGCTGAGAGGCAAGCCCATGATATCCTACTCTCAATTGGAATTATGTCAGTAGTGATTATTGTCGTTTTCGTATTGTTAGTATATATGCTTGTGAAATATCGAGCTTCAAAAATGCCAGAGGATTACGAGCCACCACATATTGAGGGAAATCCTTGGGTTGAAGCAATTTGTATCGGGATTCCAATCTTAATCGTTGGTTATCTTTCAGTTGTATCTGTTCAAAGTAACTACATTGTCGAGTCTGCACCAATAGGCTACGAAGACCAAGAACCATTGGTGATTTATGCTTCTTCCTCAGACTGGAAATGGCATTTTAGCTACCCGGAAGAGGATATTGAAACAGTCAATTACCTATACATTCCAACAGACCGACCACTTGAATTCAGATTGTATTCTTACGGGCCAATTACAAGCTTTTGGATTCCACAACTTGGCGGGCAAAAATACGCGATGGCCGATATGATTACGACTTTGCATCTTGCTGCTGATGAGCAGGGTGAATTAATGGGACGTAACGCAAACTTCAGTGGTAAAGGATTTGCCGAAAACACATTTAGCGTAAACGCCGTATCTCAAAAGGATTTTGAAGAATGGGTAGACGAGGTTAAAGAAACTGCGAAGCCGATTACTGAAGAAAAATTTGATGAGATTTTAGAACCAGGACACCTTGGTCAAATGACGTTTACTGGAACTCACCTTGAGTTCGCACCACCGCCGGAGCATAACCACGGATCAGGTGATGCCAAAGAAGATCATCAGGTTCACGAGGAAGATCAAACAGAGCATGAGAGTCATTAATTTTTAAATAAATTTTGAACGCCGAATTTTCACTTCAATTGAAAGGAGTAACAAACGGATGGAATTCTTTGAACGTTTTGCTATACCACATCCTAGTCCAGCCATCTATGCAGCGATGGTCGCAATTGGACTTACCGTAATCGGTATTATCGCTGGTTTAACCTATTTTAAAAAATGGGGTTATCTATGGCGCGAATGGCTAACAACCGTTGACCATAAACGAATTGGAATCATGTATTTAATCTCCGCCTTGATTATGCTTTTCCGTGGTGGGGTGGATGCAGTTATGTTGCGTGCACAGTTAGCTACACCGGAAGCAAAGCTGTTAGACGCACAGCACTATAATGAAATATTTACAACTCATGGTGTTATCATGATCATGTTCATGGCGATGCCATTTATCATTGGGTTTATGAACTACGTTGTACCTTTGCAAATCGGTGCGCGTGACGTGGCATTCCCACGTTTAAACGCAATTAGCTTCTGGCTCTTCTTTATGGGGGCTATGCTATTTAATATCTCCTTTGTAATTGGGGGATCACCTGATGCAGGATGGACTTCATATTTCCCACTTGCTGGCAATGATTTCAGTCAATCAGTTGGTACAAACTACTATATGATTGCACTGCAGATTTCAGGTCTTGGTACAATGATGACAGGTATCAATATGATCACTACGATTTTAAAAATGAGAGCACCTGGTATGACATTGATGAAAATGCCAATGTTCACATGGTCTACTTTAATTGCTAACCTCATTATCGTAACAGTGTTTCCAATTTTAACAGTTTTGTTAGCAATGGGAACAATGGATCGTCTATTTGGAACACATTTCTTTGCTAGTACAAACGGTGGAATGGATATGCTTTGGGCTAACCTATTCTGGGTATGGGGGCATCCAGAAGTATATATCTTAATCCTACCTGCGTTCGGTATTTACAGTGAGATCATTTCTACCTTCTCAGGAAGAAACCTATATGGTTACAAATCAATGGTTGGTTCAATGGTCATCATCTCAGTACTTTCATGTCTAGTTTGGGCGCACCATTTCTTTACAATGGGGCAAGGGGCTGCATCGAACAGCTTCTTCTCAATTTCAACTATGTTGATTGCTGTTCCGACTGGTGTGAAAATCTTTAACTGGTTGTTTACATTATGGAAAGGTAAGATCCGAATGACAGTTCCAATGCTTTACTCAATTGGGTTTATTCCATTATTCACAATCGGTGGGGTAACCGGGGTAATGCTTGCGATGTCAGCAGCGGATTATCAGTACCATAACACAATGTTCTTAGTGGCACACTTCCATAACACAATTATTCCAGGTGTTGTATTTGCGATGCTTGCTGCACTCACATATTACTGGCCAAAAATGTTCGGATTTATGCTAAGTGAACGTATTGGAAAATGGACGTTCTGGGCACTTTCAATCGGATTTGTACTTGCATTCTTCCCAATGTACATTTCAGGATTAGACGGTCAGGCTCGTCGTATGTACACATATTCTGAAAGCACTGGTTTTGGTCCATTGAACATGATTTCGTTCATCGGTGCGGGTATTATGGCAATTGGATTTGCTCTAATTGTGTATAACATCTACCACAGCATTCGCTACGCATCTAGAGATATCGGTAGTGACCCATGGGATGCACGTACACTAGAATGGGCAACACATACACCAGTTCCTGAGTATAACTTTGCAGTAACTCCAAATGTGAACTCAAGCGAACCATTCTGGGATGACAAGAAGAAAAAGCATAAGCTGTTCCCAGGCAAAATTGAAAAAATTCACATGCCTAACAAAAGCGGGCTTCCATTTATCTTAAGTAGCATCTTCTTTGTGTGGGGCTTCTCCTTCGTATTTGCAATGTGGACACTGTTGATTATTTCAACAATTGCTATCTTTGTATGTATGGCATACCGTTCATTTGAAAAGGATCCTGGACATTATATTCCAGTTGATAAAATAAAAGAAACAGAAGAAAAACTTGGAGGTGCTAAACTATGAAACTAGGACACTCGCAACCTCTTGAATATAGTACGCACCATAACGAGTTAAATATTTTTGGTTTCTGGATTTTCATTGGTGCAGAAATCATGCTTTTCGCAACCTTGTTTACATCGTATTTTACATTAGAGAACCGCGTCGGAAGCGGTCCATCAGGTGCAGAGATTTTTGAGATCACACCTGTGTTAATCGAAACATTTTTACTATTAACGAGTAGTTTTACAATTGGTCTTGCAGTTCATGCAATGCGCATAGGCAGAGTTAAGGCAATGATGAGCTTCTTCGTAATCACATTGATTCTAGGTTTATCCTTCCTAGGTGTTGAAATCTATGAGTTTGTTCACTATGTCCATGTAGGAGCTGGTTTACAAACAAGTGCATTTACAGCGATGTTGCTAACAACGTTAGGAACTCACGGAATTCACGTAACCTTTGGATTATTCTGGGGAACTATGATTATCCTCCAAATTAGAAAAAGAGGCTTAACTCCAGAGACTGCTGGTAAATCATTCATCTTTTCATTGTATTGGCACTTCCTAGATGTTGTCTGGATTTTCATCTTCAGCTTCATCTATTTGAAAGGAATGATGTAATATGAGAGAGCTATTTCCAGCAAAACAAATAATGGGCTTTGTCTTTTCATTGCTCCTTACAGTTATTGCACTTGCCGTGTACTTCCTTGACTTGTCCTTTACGGCAGGCATAACAATACTCATTGTTACAGCGTTTGTGCAAGCATTGGTGCAACTGATCGTCTTCATGCATGCAGGTGAAACAAAGGATAAATGGGCAATTTACGCGAATGTCTATTTTATGATTTTTATAGCGTTAATTACAATCTTTGGTACGTTATTTATTCTTGTTTGGGATATGTAATAAATTCAAGGAGTGTCTTTTATAGGCACTCTTTTTTATGTGCGAAATGAATGAAATCTTTTATTTGGACAAAATAAAAAGCTTAGCCGATTGAGTGGCTAAGCCTATAAGTAACCGAATGTTATTTATTCTTGTTTTGCACCTTGTGTCTTAAGTAACACTTCTTCAGAAGCGATTAAAAATAACCCCATTAAAAATACGAAAATAGCCCCCATAACCGTTCCGATTCCGATCGGTGTTAACACACTGGAACCGCTTGCGAAGAATCCAAGACAAAAAATAATGATACCGGCAATAAGTACTGTTCCCCCAAAATACTTAACAGCCTCAAGCATAGTAGTTTTCATTTTTCCTCATCCTCCTACTATAAATTATTCACCTTGTTCACAAAATTGTCAAATACTTTTCACCAAATGTTCAAAAATAGTATTTTGGGCAGGAGGAATCGCTGGATTAATTGGTATCGAAGACATAATTGGTACTGGAGTTATGAGGATAGTCTTTGAGAGACGGGGTCGTGGACAAATCAAGAGTACGTTTTGTGGGAATTGTCTTTGAAACTAGGTTTCGAAGACAAATAGGTAGCAGGACTGAAGTTAAATGTCTTTGAGAAAAGCTCTCGAAGACATATAGGTGGCAGGACTGAGGATAAATGTCTCTTTGAGACAAGCTCTCAAAGACAAATAGGTGGCAGGAGTGAGGTTAAATGTCTTTGAGACAAGCTCTCGAAGACAAATAGGTGGCAGGACTAAGGTTAAATGTCTTTGAGACAAGCTCTCAAAGACAAATAGGTGGCAGGAATGAGGTTAAATGTCTTTGAGAAAAGCTCTCGAAGACAAATAGGTGGCAGGACTGGGGAGAAGTGTCTTTGAGACAGTCCTTCAGAGACATATCGTTGTTAGAAGTATGGAGTAATGTCTTAGACAGGAGCTAAGGACATGAAGAGAGTATTTTCAGGGGAACCTTTTCAAACCGAAGTCATCCCAAGAGCATTTGACAATCGTATGTGTTACCATAGTGAAAAATAACCTAAATGAGGTGTCCAAATGAAAATTGAGGTATGGTCAGACTTTGTTTGTCCTTTTTGTTATGTCGGAATGCGACGTTTAGAAGAAGCTCTAGCACAATTTCCAAATCGCGACCAAGTAGAAGTGGAATTCAAAAGCTTCGAGCTAGATCCAAATGCAAAGCCATATTCAGGACAAAGCATCCATGAATTGCTTGCTTCAAAATACGGTACAAGCGTTGCACAAGCAAAGCAAATGAATGAAAATGTTGGGGAGCAGGCTGCAGAAGTCGGGCTTAAATATAATTTTGATAGTATGAAACACACAAATACATTTGATGCACATCGTCTTACAAAGTTTGCAGCAACTGTGGGGAAAGAAAAAGAAATGACAGAGATTCTTCTACACTCTTATTTCGAAGAAGGTAAACTCATCAGTGATCATGAACTATTAGCTGATCTTGCAAAATCTGTAGGTATTGATCGTCAAGCAGCGCTCGATATGTTACAAGACGAAAAGCAATATGCGAATGATGTACGAATTGACGAATCCATGGCCCAACAAATTGGTGTAACGGGCGTACCGTTTTTCGTAATCAATCAAAAATACGCTATCTCTGGTGCTCAGCCAACTTCTACATTCCTAGGTGCACTACAACAGGTTTGGAAAGAAGAAAATCCAGCATAGTAATCAAGGTTTAACTTGGACAGACGAAAGCTGTGCCTACAGAAATATAGTGGAAGAAGTGCAAAACTGATATGGTTTTGCACTTTTTTAATTACCTAAAAAAGGAATTGAGTACATCATTCCGAATATATAGTAGGGTACAAGAAAAAGAGGTGATAGCAATTATGTTTCCATTTGAGTTTGACATAGATCTGATTTCTCTCATTTATTTAGTAATAGGGTGGGGAATAATTACTGTTCTTGCTTATAGAATTCATAGAAAGCAAGAGATGAAAATTAAACTTTGGAAAGTCATCTTTGTAATATGGGTTGGACTTTTTTCATTTTCCTTCAATATGAATATGTTTCAAACAATCATAAAAATACCGATCTTACCGCTTGGTGTTTGGATTCTTTATTTTTTCCTTAGATCAAAAGAAGGTCGATGGGAGAGGTATCGTAGGTATGCATGGTTGGGTTTCTTAGGGAACTTTATTTTTTTGGGATTGACATTTTTAACGATTGGCTTTCAGCATGTACTGTATCCCCCTAACAATATCTCAACCTATATTTCTAATGTGGAAAATGTAACAATTATTAATACTCATCCTTCCGCTGAGGATGTTACATTGCAAAAGGATATATTAAATAAACAACTTCCTAATATGAAAATTACCGAATTTTTTAGTGATATATGGTATGAGGAAACATATATGCTTGGTGAACCGAATACAAGGAAAGAACGTTTTCCTTACCAAGTGGTTGGAATACAAGGAAAATGGGGGAGCAATCTACATACAACTATTTTCATTGAAGAAGATGGGAAAGGTCTATTAATCGCAACTTCTAAAAAACAATATTATTTTCGCTCCGATGATTCATTTCTAGAAGGGGTGAAACACGAATGACAAGAAAACGAAAAGTTCAATTGATTGTTGGTATTGCTCTAACTTTATGTGCTGTAGCCTTTGTATTTTATTTTTACCTAGCAAAGCCAAGTAGCTTCCTGTCATCAGAAGAAATTCTCGCAGAATTAAATAAATATTCTCCTGACCCCGAGGCTACTGAAATACTTGAAACGCTTGAAATTGATGATCGCCATGTATATGTACCGTTTATTACAAAGGATAATAAATATGGAACAAGCTTATGGATATGGGAAAAACATAAATGGGAGCTAGTGGCTGAAAGCGACAATGGTGCACCAAAATTGTTGAAGGTTGATAGTAAAGACCCCAGCAGCTACAGGGTCTTTTGGAATATACACCCTGATGATCATCTAAGCTATGGAGAGTTGTATTATATTCGCAATCGAAATTATCATAGAATAGAAGGAATAGATAACTATTACCCTCGACTGCAAATGAAGACAATCCTTGATTTTGAGGAAAAACCATATGGGATTATTGAACTTCCGAATGAATGGCAGAAAGTAATGGAAACAACAATAAGAGTGGAGGAAGCTCGGCAACCAGATTCATTTTTTAATGATTATTTCCCTGTGCTACATGATGTGTATTTAGGATGGCTTCCATATAACAAGGAGCATGAAAGGCAAGATGCCAATAAATCTCATAATGGTGGAGGTTCATGGAGTGGTATTGATTTGCAGCCCGTCATGTATCTAGATGAGGAACAGCTTGAGTATATTAATATGGAAGAATAGTAGGGTAAAGGATCAAATTAAAAGGTTCCCTTATTGGGTGTAAGGAAGGGAGGCTCCATCTTATGTATATGTCTATCGCCATTCTTTGTCTAATTTGGGGATTTAATTTTGTTATCATGAAATTAGGAAACGGTGTTTTTCCCCCGGGCGAATTTGCAGCTTGGCGATTTCTGACCGGCTCCATTGTCCTTCTAGGCCTATGTTTCATAAAAAAAATTCCGCTTCCGAACAAATCTGATTTCAAGTGGTTCGTCCTATGTGGACTGCTCCAAACTACTTATTTTAATATTGCTATTCAAATTTCGCTTAACTATATTAGTGCAGGACTTACTTCTGTTCTGACCTACAGTATGCCACTTTTTCTATCAATTATGGCACATAGGTGGATACCTGGTGAACGACTGACAGTAAAAAAGACGTTCGGAATTATGATAGGCATAGCCGGATTATTTCTTGCAATGAACATTCATTTTGGAGGATCTATTTGGATTGTGTTGTTAGCGATAAGCTCGGCAATTTCTTGGGCGATAGCTAGCTTGCTTTTTAAATTAAAACTAAAACATTGTGATACCGTTCAATTCACCACCTGGCAGATGACGATTGGAGCAGTAGGTTTATTGGTATATACACTTTCATTTGAAACCGGTGAATCACATTGGGGCTTCATGCCAGTAGTTTATATTATGTTTTCTGGAGTTGTTGCCTCGGCCCTTGCTTTTGTGATGTGGAATCATATTTTGAGGCGTACAGAAGCTAGCAAAGCATCGACTTCTCTATTAGTTGTACCTATTGTGGGAGTTATTTCAGGATACATACTTTTAGATGAAAACTTAAGCCTAATTACGTTAGCGGGGATTTTACTTGTATTAGTAGGGATATGGATTGTAAATAGTAAAAGTACTCAAGAATCTCGAATAAACGTATCGAGTGACCTTGATAAAGCACTATAGGGTATACTAAAAAGTAAGAATTGAAATATAAAGGAGATTATAATCATGGAAAAAGTTACACCATTTTTAATGTTTCAAGAAGGCAATGCAGAGGAAGCGATGAATTTTTATACCTCACTTATTGAGGATTCAGAGATAACAAGTATTGTGAAATATGGACCAAATCAACCTGGGGGTGACGAAGGAACCGTCATGCATGCAACTTTCACGTTAAAAGGGCAAGAGTTCATGTGCATCGATAGCAATATAAAGCATCAGTTTACCTTTACGCCTTCATTTTCAATCTACTTGACTTGCAGTACGGAAGAAGAGATTGATTCCATCTATCAACAGCTAAAAGAAGGTGGGGGAGAACTAATGCCTTTAGGCAATTATGGATTCAGTAAAAAATTCGGTTGGATTAATGACCGCTTCGGTGTTTCCTGGCAACTAACTCTTCTTTAAATTCATAAATAATGATGTTGGAGTAGGTAAGAATGTCTTTTTTATCTACCCCAACTTATTTTATTTTTAGCATCCTATATTAGAGAGTATAGGGTGCTTTAATGAACAGATTATCCCCAATTACACGCTTTTTACCGTTAAATTCACCATTTAGATCCTGACTTTCAATAAATTCCTTTGTTACGTTTACAAGCATTCGTTTATGCTGTAATTCTACAAGATAATAAGATGTCATATCATTGAATGAATCAGCCGCTGCAAGTACACCGGGTTGCACAATGAAATCGATTATTGATTCCCAACGGTTTAATTTTTTTCTTCTGACAAGAGGGCGGATTGCCGTTGCATGTGGGTATTTTTCTCTGACCACTGCATCGTATTTTGATCTAGCCTTACCCGTTTTTTCGTATTGGGAAATATCAATTTTCTCCTTAATGATCTCTGTTGACAGAGTCCCATCCCCTAATAAGGAGTCGACACTAACACCAAAAAGTTTTGCGACGCTTTGCAGATTTTCAACATCGGGGGTACCTCTGCCACTTTCCCATTTTGAAATCGCCTGTCTAGATACGCACAATTTTTCTGCCAATTGTTCTTGTGATAAGGAAGCATTTTTTCTCATCTGCTTCAATTTTTCTGCTAAAGTCATAAATCGGTTCCTCCATGTTAGATTGATAGGTTAAGCTTATCCTTTTGGGTATATTAAAAACAAGATATATATGTTTACACCTCTGCTACTTTGCGTAGCATTGTTGATTTCATATGCAATAACACTAGATTTCAGAAGAAAGTAAAGTAAAATCATTTACACATGAGTTCAAGAAGATGGTGCCGCATTGGTTACATTTTCTTCTATTTTTTTCTCGAAAAGCGCGATTTGTTGGAGTATAATATTATTTGTTAAAAATGTAGGTTGTCCCGCATTAACTGGAAGTAGGACCCCCACTTTAAGATTTTAGGGAAAGCCGAAGAAGTATAAGTGGGGGATCAACTGCCAGTAAAAGCCCGATTGGTTCAACTAACATTCAGTGGGGGATGAGGAAAACCCCCACTGAATGAAGTTTCACTTTATGGAACGATGGCATTTTGAAGTAGTCAAAACTTACATTATAATAGTATTAGATCTATATAGTTGAAAGTGAGTGTTCAAGATGGGACGTAAATGGAACAATATTAAGGAAAAGAAAGCTTCCAAGGATGCGAATACGAGTAGAATCTATGCAAAATTTGGACGTGAAATCTATGTAGCAGCTAAACAAGGCGAGCCTGATCCTGAGTCAAATCAACATTTAAAAGTCGTTCTTGAGCGTGCAAAAACATACAGTGTCCCAAAAGCAATCATTGATCGCGCGATTGAAAAAGCAAAAGGCGGTTCAGAGGAAACCTATGATGAACTCCGCTATGAAGGCTTTGGACCAAACGGATCAATGGTCATTGTAGATGCTTTAACAAATAACGTAAACCGTACAGCATCAGACGTACGTGCCGCTTTTGGTAAAAATGGCGGTAACATGGGTGTCAGCGGTTCTGTAGCGTATATGTTTGATGCGACAGCTGTTTTCGGTATTGAAGGAAAAACAGCAGATGAAGTGTTGGAACTGTTAATGGAAGCAGATGTAGATGTACGTGACATTCTTGAGGAAGACGATTCAGTCATCGTGTATGCGGAGCCTGAACAATTCCACGCAGTCCAAGAAGCTTTTAAAAGCGCTGGAATTACTGAATTTACAGTAGCAGAATTAACCATGCTTGCCCAAAATGATGTAACCCTTCCAGACGATGCAAAAGAAAAATTCGAAAAAATGATCGACGCCTTAGAAGACCTAGAAGACGTGCGCCAGGTGTACCACAACGTCGACCTAGGCGAATAATCAACAAACGCAGACCCTTGGGACAGGTCACTGTCCCATGTGAAGGTCTGTTTTTTTATGGGACAGAGGGACAGGTCCACTGTCCCACAACAAGTCTTTTCACAGAAAATTTTTTGAACATTGAAACTTTCCGGATATTTAAGCGTATTTCTTTAATATAGATTCCTTTAAAAGGGGGAAGAATTATGTATCCAGGAGATGTAATGTTCAATGTTGTCCCAGTTCTTGTGATCATTGTTTTCATTATTGTGATTGGATTTTTTATTATTAATATGGGAAAGGGAATCAGTCAGTGGAAGAAGAATGAAGATTCACCTAGACTAAGTGTTCCTGCACTTGTAAAAATAAAGCGCACTGACGTTAGTAGGCATACCCATCATCATACAGAGCCACACCACCACGACCATGTTACATCGTCCACTAGCTACTATGTTACATTTGAATTTGAAAGTGGGGATCGGTCTGAGTTTAGGGTTTCTGGTAGTGAATATGGTCAGCTAGCTGAAGGGGACATGGGGAAACTAACATTTCAAGGAACACGATATTTAGGGTTTGAAAGAATGAGAGTTTAAAAGGGTTTTGTCGACTTTTCTAGAATTATAAAATGGAGGGGGAGTAAAAATGTCTTTAGATCAATTTTTAGAGGAACAAAATAATGCAATTCGAGAATTACATATGAATAGTGCAGAAGCTTCATGGATGGCAGCGACCACTGGGGACGAAGAGTGGAATGCGAAATCAGCAGAAGCGGACACTGCTTACAGCGTTTATTTTTCAGATGCGGAGCGCTTCGAACAGGTAAAAAGATACCTAGAGCAAACAGAGGACTCAATTCAAAAACGCCAGCTTAAACTTTTATATTCAACCATGCTTGAAAATCAACTTCCAGAAGACAAGCTGAAGGAAATGGTTCAGCTATCAACGGAATTAGTTGGTGTATTTAACACATTCCGCGCGACATTGAATGGAAAGCAAGTATCGGAAAATGACGTGCGCCAAATTTTAATTAAAAGCAACGACCTTGAATTAAGGGAACAAGCGTGGCATGCAAGTAAGCAAATCGCAAAAGAAGTCGAGGAAAAATTACTAACGCTCGTTAAAAAACGCAATGAAGCCGCACGTACACTAGGCTTCGAAAACTTCCATCAAATGAGCTTTGAATCACAGGAGCTTGACCGTGAAGAAATCTTTTCGATTTTTACTAAGCTAAAGGAACTCTCCGATGAGCCATTCCGTCAGGTAAAACAGGAAATGGATGAAGAGCTTGCAGAACGCTTTGGTATTAAGGTAGAAGACCTTCGTCCATGGCATTATGCGGATCCATTTTTCCAAGAGGCACCGCCTTCGAAGGAATTGGACTTAGATCCATTTTATGATGGGAAAAATCTGGAGGTATTATCAACACAGACCTTCGCGAAAATGGGGATGGATATTACAGATATGCTTCAAAAGAGCGATCTGTATCCAAGAGAGAAGAAAAACCAGCATGCCTTTTGTACCGATATTGATCGTGAGGGCGATGTGCGGGTATTAAGTAACAACTTGCCGTCCGATTACTGGTCAAACACAATGCTGCATGAATATGGGCATGCGGTGTATTTTAAATATATCGATCGCAGTCTACCGTTCTTATTACGCAGCCCAGCACATACTTTAACAACTGAGGCAATTGCGATGCTGTATGGTCGTTTCGGGAAAAATCCTGAATGGCTACACCAGTTTTTAGGATTGGATCAAAAGCAGGTTGACGAGTTGAAACCACTTATTGAAAAATCATTACGTAGACAAATGCTGATTGCCGGTCGTTGGATTATGACATTTGTGTTCTTTGAACGGGAGCTTTACGAGAATCCAGACCAAGATTTAAACCGTTTATGGTGGAAGCTTGTTAATGAGATTCAATTTTTAACACCACCTGAAAATCAGGATTATCCGCATTGGGCTGCGAAGATTCACTTCACGTTGGTGCCAGTGTATTATCAAAACTATTTACTCGGTGAGTTAACAACTTCACAGCTTCAGCGCTATATCGAGAAGAACATTTCAACTGATCTTTTCACAGAAAAAGTTGGAGAGTTTCTGTTAAATGATTTCTTTAAGCCGGGAGCGTTGTATAATTGGAATGAAAAAATTGAAAGAGCCACTGGTGAGAAGCTAAATCCACAGCATTTTGTCGATCAGTTTGTCGCGGTGAAATAAGATGAAAAGTCATTCATTGGGGACCTCATCCCCAATGAATTTTTATTCAACGAAACGGTTTTCTACTTGCAGTTAATGACACATATAGTGAATTAAAAACATATGCATTAATAACTAAGGTAGTTAGGGAGACTGTAAAGTGAGCGAAATTGATAAAAGAAACCGATTAAGTGAGGAGCCATTTACTTATCAAATAACGAAAAAAGGAATGGTTATGGTCTATTATGATGGAAAACAAATTAAATTGATAAAGGACCGGGAAGCTTACCGTCTTATAGCAAAGATTAAAGAAGTTGAAGACGATAAAACAAAAGTACAGTTACTGCTAGCTAAAATTACGGGTAACTTTAAACGTGGAAATGAGAAGTTAGGTAAAAATAAAAAATAAATTAAGCCTCGACTCGAGTTAAGGCTTTTTTTGATTTAGAAGTGTAAAATGCTATTTCGTGAAAGATGGTAGTTATCGGCCTGTTAGGCTTTTCTCCATGTTAAACTCAAAAAGGAGGGTGTAGATGTTCTCTTTTTTTGGTGCGAAATGTGCGATTTGTAAAAGAAAAATTAAGCCTTTGCGAAAGTATGTCGATGATAAAGGGGATACAATAAAGGTGTGCATTCCTTGCTCGGAATACGCAGAACGACGTGCATACAAAATCAGAAGGTAAAAAAGGATGAAGTAGGTTGTATTTAACAGTAAAGGAAACAGCAGAATATTTGTCAATTCCAGAAGAATTAGTGAAAAAGCTTATTCAGGAAAAAAAGGTACGCGCACTTTTTGACGGGGAGCAGTACCTGTTGAATAAGGACCAATTCAATACTACGCTTGAACAGCTTGAAAAATACAAAAAGCTCTACGAAGAATGGCTGAGCGAACCAATCCCTGAGGATATCGATGTGAAGGATGAGGATTGAAGCAGTATAAATTTACATAGGAGAATCAGATGGCAATGGAACAATACATATACACACTAAAGTTGGTTCCGCGTTTACTCGACGAACAAAATTGGAACGAAGGAGAAAACCAAATTATTAAGGAGCATTTCAATAAGCTGAAGGCGTTAATGGAAGAGAACACAGTTATTTTAGCGGGAAAAACACAAACGAATGATGAATCAACGTTTGGGATTGTCATTCTTCAGGCGGAATCTGAACAAGAAGCAAAGAAGCTAATGGAAAATGACCCTGCAGTCAAGGAAGGGATCATGACAGCACAGATTTATCCATATCGCATTGCATTATTTAATAATCGTTTTAATGGGTAACCCCCGGTACACAATCCACCTAACAACAAGAACCCATGAAAATTCATGGGTTCCTATTATTAATATCCCTTCTTATAATCCACCACATTTTTCAGCAGCACTCCGCCTTGGGCATAGCTCTTTAAATTTGGGATTAAGATATCTTCAATGACACGCTTTGTGTAATGCTCAGTTGAACCAGATGTATGTGGCGTTACAATCACATTCTCAAACTCCCACAGCGGGCTGGTTTCAGCTAACGGTTCTTTCGTAAATACATCCAATCCAGCACCGGCAATTTCACCAGTCCTCAGTGACTCAATTAACTCATCCTCAACAACAATCTCACCGCGTCCGATATTAATGAAAAATGCAGAAGGCTTCATTTGCTTAAATTCGTTTGCCCCAAATAAATGACGAGTTTCATTCGTTAACGGTAATGTCACAACAACATAATCACATCTTGGCAGAACATCTGACAACTGGTCTGTGGTAAACATTTCATCGACGAAATCCTCTTCACGGCCAGAATGGCGAACGCCAAGAACCTTCATTCCAAATGCTTTTGCAATCTTCGCCGTTTCCTTCCCGATGTGTCCCACGCCCATGATTCCAATCGTCTTTTCATGAATCTCAAGCTTCATGTCGGAATGATGCCATTTTTTCTCTTGTTGATTTCGTACATATGTATGAATTTTTCTCGTTAACCCGAGCATTAACGCAAAAATCGTTTCTGAAATCGGAAAAGCATGAACTCCATTTGCGCTTGTCAGAAGAATATTTTTCTTCTCCATTTCATCAAGAGGCATGCTGTTCACACCTGCACTCCAGCTTTGCAGCCAACGAAGCTTGGAATCAGCATGAACGCAATGCTCCGCGATCTCCTTTTTCCAACCAACAATCACTTCGGCATCTTGTAAATGCTCCAACCAAACAGAAGAATCTCGTCCGGCAACGATTTCCCAGTTAGGTACGATTGCTTTAATTTGTTCAAGATGAGCTTCCTCGATGTTTTGTGTAATAACTAGCTTTGACATGGTGTTCCTCCAATACCTGAATTTATCTAATTTTATAATAATATAGACTTGCATGCTTTACCAGTGGGACATGTAAGCTTGTTACATGTAGAAACGTATTATTGGGTAAACCTTATATTTATATTTTGCAAAATTATTGAAATTTTCCTAACACATAAATATAATAAGTATATATTATTTGGGTGATTATTGGGAGGGCTCTAATAAAGCCTTGTCATATAGTAAAAACTCAGTTCCACACTAGGGGACTGAGTTTTTTTAGTACCCAGGGAAAGGAGTAAAGTGTGCAAACGCCCATCCAAAAGCCAATTGGAAATCAGGGTTTGATTATCTGCCTTCTTGCTATCGGATATATCACACTTGAATTGTTTCCCGTAGGATCCGTCAAAGCGATCGTATCGATCATGATAATTTCGGTCATCATCTGGGTCCTTCCGCGTATCCGGGGCTCCATCATGATCATTAGCCTCATTCTTTTGATCGTTGGTATCATTTTCATGGTTTTCTACGGTGCAACAGTTCATGAGTGGCTTGATGCTGCAAGAATCAATCTTACTCTAGTTGCTATTTTCCTGTTCACCCCACTTCTGGGGATTCCAGTGCGGACAGGAGGATATGTAAGTGCTCTTAAGCTGGTACTGTCTACACGAATGAACAATCCTAATTTTTTCTTTGCCGGTTCTAGCTTGCTTTCACACATCCTAGGTGTTGTCTTGAATATTGGTGCCATATCAATCATCCACGAGCTTACAAAAGCTTCAGATATTAAAAACAATAAGATGATTGCGGCATGCATAAACAGGGGGTTTATTAGTACCATATTTTGGTCCCCGTATTTCTCTGCGATGGCTCTAATAACAAGTTCCCTTCCAGTAAAATGGGGCAATATTCTTTTTTATTCCCTTGGGCTTAGTGGCATCGCACTTATTGTGAGTTATTTATTTGAGAGACCCTATAAGTTGGAAAAAGGTCCAAAACCGAAACAACCCGAAGGCGATACATATGAATTGAAAAAGGCAAAAAGACAAGTAGCAGAACTATTGTTACTTCTCCTATTGATGATTTTAGGAGTCCTTTTCATGGAGAAATTGATCGAGTCTAGCATGACTTTTATCATATGTGTTTTTTCTGCTCTTTTTCCGCTCATCTGGTGTCTTCTAAAAAAAGAATGGAAAGAATACAAAGTTGAATTCAAGCAGCATGTTTTCACGGGGATCCCAAGGATGAAGAAAGAAATTGTCTTATTCCTTATTGCAGGATTTTTTAGCGGTGCTTTTGTTAAGACGGGCTTGAGTATTGAACTCGTGAATGGACTGAATGTTGTATTTGCCGGGTTTACGATTGGAATTGCGTATGCCATCGTTTTTTTAATAGTTCTTACATCTGTGATAGGGCTACATCCCATCGTCACCGTTACGATTATCGTAACGAGCATTGATCCGACTAAGCTTGGCATCAGTTATGAGTTTTTTGCCATCCTGCTTCTTTCAGGGTGGGGGATTTCCAATACAGTAAGTCCTGCAACTGCAGTAAACAATCTTTTGTCGGGACTAATGAAAACTGACCTTTTCGAGGTTTCTGTTCGTTGGAATTTAAAATATTCAATCGTCATGCTGATGATCATTCCGATTTATTTAAAATTTGCAGGGATTTAAAGGAGGAATTATTTTGTATAAAGTCGTATCATCATCACCAACATTTGGTAAGTATTCAAAACTTCCTATTAGCTATCTTGAAAATGAACAATGCACAGTCTCGATTCTTGATAAGGCTACAGCCAATGATGAAGAAAGGCTAGCCATTGCTTTGAGTGATGCAGATGCTTTGGTAGTGGGTATTGAAAAAATTAGTAAGAAGGTAATTGATGCTGCAGAGAACCTAAAGGTGATTGCAAAGCACGGAGCAGGGGTTGATAATATCGACTTACAGGCAGCAAAGGAAAGGAATATATCTGTTGCATTCGCTCCAGGAGCCAATAAGCATGCTGTAGCAGAACTAGCATTTGGCCTTCTTTTGTCACTTGCACGTGAGATACCTCAGACAAACCGCAGGGTAATTAATGGAGAATGGCCAAGGGTGGTCGGAAGTGAATTATATGGTAAAACACTCGGTGTTGTCGGGACAGGAAGGATTGGTAAGGAAGTTATCAAAAGAGCCAGTGGATTCAATATGGATATCTTAGCATTTGACGTCTATCAGGATCAGGAATTACTAGAGTCGGGTGTAAGATACGAAAATATGGATGTGATTCTAGAAAAATCGGATTTTATTACGATCCATACAGATCTGAACGCACAATCAAAAAATTTATTTAGTCATGAGGCTTTTAAAAAAATGAAAAAAAATGCATACATCGTCAATACCGCAAGAGGTGGGATAATTGACGAAATGGCACTGTATGAGGCACTTGTAAGCGGAGAAATCTCAGGTGCGGCGCTTGATGTTTTTGAAAATGAACCTACAGGTAACTCACCGTTGATTTCACTTCCGAACTTTATCGCGACCCCGCACATGGCTGGGTATACGGCAGATGCCCTAGAAGAGGTTGGGATGATTACTGCAAGGAATATCATTAATGTTTTGAAAGGGGAAAAAGCAGATTTTGAGTTTGTATAAAAGATAATAGCATCAGATTAGGGAGTTTAGTAGCATGCTAATTAAAATTTATTTGTTGTTATTGAATAATCCCTTTTTACAAGTTGGGACCTGATTGACTCAGAAAATGGTAGTCTCTTAAAATTTTTTGTCGAGAATACACTATTATCATGTTGACAATAGAAAATATTATATGCTAACATTCAGACTATCGAAATATTAAAAAATTATTATTCAGCTGAATATCTACTGGGGGACTACCATAAATAGCCTCTCACTTCATAGATATGACTCAGCGGCATCCAAACTAAGTTTTAGGTTTGTTTGTCGTTGAGTTTTTTTGTTTAACTTTTTTAGAATGGCAGCCGCAAGGTTTCGCCATATTCTTTTCAAATAGAGAAACATGGCTGAATTTCCGATGAATTATCTGAATGTTTAGTGTTGACGGAATTAACTCTTTTTTGTATTATAAATCATATATCATATATGATATATGATTTATACCGAGGGACGTGATAAAAATAAAATCGTATCGGACAAAAAAAGAAATGATTTACCAGATACTTAGAGAAGAAATCCTAAACGGTAAATATAAATTTGGGGAAAAGTTAGTCATTAGCAGACTTGCCATTATGTTTGAAAGCAGCGAAATCCCTGTCCGGGAAGCTATTACTCTATTAGAATCTGAAAAGTTAATAGAGTTCAAACCCCATGTTGGTGCTGTGGTTAGTACATTATCGGCTAAGGATATTCGGGAGATTTTTGAATTGCGTGTAGAATTGGAAGGGCTTGCAACGAGATTGGCGGTAGAAGCTTTGACAGAAGAAAATTTTTCAGAACTTAGAAAGATACTGGATGATTCCGTTCAAGCTTTTAAGGATAAGGATTATATCCGATTTGAAGAATTAAATGTAGCATTTCATAACAAAATTTATTCGGCTTGTAATAATCAGCTCTTAATTCGGACCATTGATGATCTGTGGAGCAACACCAAAAGATATCCTTCTTTATTTAAAGGAAATGATGAACATATTCAGGCTTCAATCCATGAACATGAAGATATCTACAGGGCTTTATTGCGAAAAGATGGTATGGTTTCGGAAAGCTATATGATTAAACATAAAACACGTGCTGGGAGGGAAATTCTTCGGCTAACGCAACAAGAATTTTATGATAAACTCCATGCTCGTCTTATTCCTAAGTCAAGCAATAGTATTTAGTCATTTTTTAGGGAGACGCAACAAGGCTTCAGGGGCTCCAAAAACGGGAACAAATGTTTAACATTTTAAATAAATTGGCGAAAGGACTAAATGTAAAATGAAAATAGTGAAATTTTTAGAAAGCGGTACCAAATCATACGGGGTGCTGAAAGATGGGATTATCGTAAAAATTGAGGGAGACATATTTGGTGAATACTTGGAGACAGAAGAAAGATTCTCTCTTTCCGATGTAAAGCTACTCGCTCCGGTCGATCCAGGTAAAGTAGTAGCAATTGGTTTGAATTACAAAAAACACGCTGAAGAAGTGAACAAACCACTTCCGACAGAACCTATGATGTTTTTGGTATCCCCAACTGCAGTTATAGGACCAGGTGAGACAGTTGAACTCGTTAACCCTGAAAATCGCAATGATCATGAAGCTGAGATTGCAGTTGTTATTGGAAAAACTGCAGAGAATGTAAGTGTCGATGAAGCACTTAAATATGTATTCGGCTACACAATTTGCAATGATATCTCGGACAGAGTACTTCAAAAGTTCGATGGGCAGTTTACAAGAGCAAAAAGTTTTTCAACCTATAAGCCACTTGGACCAGTCATTGTCACCGATATCAATCCGGATGACCGACCGATTACATTAAGGGTAAACGGTGAGGTAAGGCAAGATTCAAATACTAGTGATATGATCTTCTCAACAGCCGAGATTGTTTCATTTGTTTCTAACGTTATGAGACTTAATCCGGGGGATGTCATTATTACTGGGACACCATCTGGTGTATCACCGCTTTATGATGGTGACACAGTAGAGGTGGAAATCGAAGGGATAGGAGTTCTATCAAATCCAGTAGCTGTTAAGAAAAGTGTAGCTTTACAAAACTAATAAGGATTAAGGGGGAATTGCTTATGAAAAAGAGAAAATTGATGCTTCCATTCATGGCGGCTGCATTAGCAATAGGACTTTCTGGTTGTGCGAGTAATCAGGTAGGTGAAAAAACGGAAGTTGCTAGCGGTTCAGCAAAATCTGATTACCCGACAAGAGCTATCGAGATGATTGTACCATTTGCACCTGGGGGAACGACTGACAGTTCTGCAAGGGCCTTAGCAAGCGTTGCAAACAAATACCTTCCAAACGGGCAGAGTGTAACCGTAGTCAATAAGGATGGGGGAGCGGGAACGATCGGTATGAATGAGGTTGCTCAGGCAAAAGGAGATGGATATACCATTGGAATGGCTACAATTGGCCCAATGACTATCAAGACTCATTCAAAAGAAGTTACTTATAAGCCCGAAGATTTTAAACCTATCATCCAAGTTGTGGCAACACCAAACGTACTTGTCGTAAAATCTGATTCGAAAATTGAGACCTTCGAAGATTGGATGGAGTATGTAAAGGATAACCCTGATAAGTTTACATTTGGGACGAGCGGTGCTGGCTTGACCCAGCATATCACAATGGAAAATCTTATGACAAAAACTGATGTGAAGGTTAAACACGTTCCTTTTCAAGGGGGAGCTCCTGCTTTAACTGCTTTACTTGGAGGTAATCTTGAAGGGGCACTTGTTCAGACACCTGAAGCAATTCCTTATATAGAGGAAGGGACACTTCGTCCAATCTGGATTTCTGGGACTTTCAAGCCTGAAGAATTAAAGGATATTCCCCTTCTAACGGAAAAAGGCATTGATGTTAAAGGAGACGTCTGGACCGGCCTTGTAGCCCCAGCTTCGGTTCCAGATGAAGTGGTGAAGGTGCTACATGATGCATTTAAACAGGCATTAGAAGACCCAGGTGTGGTTGAACAATTAAAGAAAATCGGAACAGAGCCGGTGTACAAGGGTACTGAAGAATTTAAAAATATCGTTCAGGAAGACTATCAGTTAAACGGTGAGATTCTTGAAGCTATTGGTTTAAAATAACAAATAGGTAAGGTGGGCGGGATTTTCCCGCTTTCCTTGTCTTATAAATGGGGTGACAAGATGCGAAACGCAGGTGTTTTAGCAGCAATCCTGATCATTATTTTTTCAAGCTTTTTTCTATACCACAGCACTACCATGGATTATAAAGGACCACTTGGTTTAGGTCCCGGTTTTTTCCCACTTTGGTTGAGCATCCTCCTTTTGTTCCTTTCAATTTTATATCTGATGATGAGTTTTAAAGAGAACATTAATATTCGCGAAATTTTGCCAAAGGGAAAGTCATTGCTGGATTTCACGTTTATTCTCCTTTCCATGATCTTGTTTATCCTGCTATTAGAAAGAACAGGATTTGTCATCGCTGGAACGGTTTCCTTGATTGTACTTTTGTTTCGCACGTTTAAGTGGTATTTTACTCTTTCATTGTCCGTTGGAATCTCGCTTGCGATATTCATTATATTCGCAAAAGGGTTATCGATTCCATTCCCGGTCAATTCGTTTGGGTGGTAAGGGGAGGAATTTATGGAGACATTTGGTTTGTTATTAAATGGTTTTTCTAATGCTCTAACTTGGGAAAACCTATTGTTCTGTATAATTGGGGTATCGGTTGGAATGTTTGTTGGCGTTATGCCGGGATTAGGGCCAGTTGCGGGGACAGCGATACTTATACCTCTCACCTTTGGCATGGAACCGACATCAGCAATTATAATGCTTTCAGGAATATACTACGGGGCCATGTACGGTGGTACGATTACATCTGTCCTAATTAATATCCCAGGTGAGGCAGCAAGTGTTATCACCTGTATCGATGGTCATCAGCTTGCAAAGCAGGGAAGAGCGGGCGTAGCCCTTGGTGTTGCCGCAATTGGTTCATTCGTAGGTGGAATTACCGCACTTCTTGGACTAGCTTTTATTGGACCACCTCTTGCAAGTTTTGCATTGAGATTCGGTCCGCCTGAATTCTTTGCACTTATGCTTTTAGGCCTTATGATGCTAATTGGACTTATGGGAAAATCCCTTATAAAAGGCTTCATTGCCGCGGTTTTTGGACTATTGCTTTCTTTAGTTGGGATTGACCCGATTTCCGGAAGTTCCCGTTTCACCTTCGGCATCCCAGAGCTCTTTAGCGGGGTCGACTTTGTTATTGTTGCAATGGGGCTTTTTGGAATCTCTGAGATTCTGTATAACGCCGATCAAGGGCAAAAAGCTGAAAAACCAGCGAAAGTCAAAGGACTATTCCCACGTCGGGATGAATGGCCATCTACCCTTAAATCGATTGGTAGAGGAACGGGACTTGGAGTTTTGATTGGACTGGTACCTGGAGCGAACGCAGTGCTGTCGTCCCTTGCTTCCTATTCTCTTGAAAAGAAAATCTCAAAAAACCCTGGGTCTTTTGGAAAAGGGGCTATTGAAGGGGTAGCAGGTCCGGAAACGGCAAACAATGCGACTAGTGGAAGTGCGCTTATCCCACTATTTACTTTAGGGCTTCCTAGCTCTCCAACAGTTGCTGTTATACTTGGTGCATTTATCATGCACGGTCTCCAACCAGGTCCAAAGATTTTTAGGGAGAATTCGGACTTTGTATGGGCAGTAATTGCAAGTATGTTCATCGGGAATGTGATCCTTCTTATCATGAACCTTCCGCTTGCAAATCTCTGGGCAAAGGTGGCGCAGGTCCCGTATAAGATTCTTCTTCCTTTAATCATGATGTTCACGATGGTCGGTGCTTATACGGTAAAAAACAGCGTCTTTGATATCGGATTAATGTTGATTTTTGGAGTTATTGGCTACTTTATGAAAAAGCTTGATATTCCAATTGCGGCAACCGTTCTAACGCTAGTACTCGGAAGCCAAATTGAATCTTCATTTCTGCAGTCGATGGCCATCTCGAATGGAAGTGCTGGGATCTTCTTTACAAGGCCGATTTCCGGTATCCTATTAGTCCTCACTGCCATTATCTTCGTTGGGACGTTAATTGCAGGGATTAAGAACAAAAAAAGTATGTTGGGCACCGATATGGAAATATAGGGGGAGATTCTATTGAAACTGGAGGGAAAAGTATCCTTAATCACGGGTGCTGCCCGTGGGCTTGGTTATATTATGGCTTTGCACATGCTAAGGGAAGGAGCATCTGTAGTAATCAATGATATTGATGAAGATTTAGTAAAAGAAGCTCTTACTTCTTTGAAAAAAGAAGGATATGAGGCCTACGGGTTTGCTGCAGATGTTACGAATAAAGCGCAAGTTAAAAATATGGTTAATTATGTAATAGAAACATTCGGAAAAATAGATGTTTTAGTTAACAACGCTGGCGGGGCTCTTCGGACTCCTAAAAGGTTTGAAGAGATCACTGAGGAACATTGGGACCTTGTCCTTGATGTCAATTTAAAGGGAACATTCCTAGTCTCTCAAGCGGTTGTTTCCTATATGAAAGAAAATGGGGGAAGCATTATCAATCTCTCATCCATTGGAGGAAGGACTGCAAGTATTGTAACAGGAGTCTCTTATGCAGCAGCAAAGGCAGGCGTAGTTGGCTTCACCAGAAGGCTCGCAAAGGAATTAGGACCTTTTGGAATCCGTGTGAACGCTATAGCTCCTGGTCTTGTCCTATCGGGAGAGCGCCTGCAAGAGACGTGGGAAACAATGGTAGAGGTCGAAAAGGAAGAAGTTCTAGATGCTATCCCATTAAGGCGCCTTGGAACCATAGATGAACAGGCGAAAGTAGTTAGTTTCCTTGCGAGTGATGATTCCTCTTATATAACCGGTGCTGTACTTGATGTAAACGGTGGTCGTTTCATGGGTTAAATTATATAAAAGGTGTTGAAGCCCCCCAGAAAGTATTTTATAATATTATTTAATAATATTAATTTTCAGACTGGGGGGATTTCATGGAAACAAAAGATACAGTTCTGGTCACAGGCTTTGCACAAGGACCAAAAGGAACTACTGTTTATGAAACTTACAAGACAATAGGCGTTGTCCTCGTTATCAATACTAAGACAGGTGTGATTGAAGACGCGCAGTTTACAGTAATTACCCAGTTAATGAATACTTATCTAAGTACCCTTGTTAAGGGATATGATACAAAACAGGGGATACAGCCTTTATTAGAAGATGTAAAGAAACATTGTTTTGCTCCTTCACAGGGAGCGGTTATTCAATCCATCCGTTCGGCATGGGACAGATATAATGAAATAAGACAGGTACAATTGTCAAAATAACTGGTTATCTATGGGGATAGTTAAAAGCTGTCTCTTGAAGTAGGTAAAACCCAGTAACAGGAGATGACATCTCTTTGTTGCTGGGTTTTTTTATTTGTTTGAAAGGGGCGATGGTATGAAAGCGATCTTGATTGAGGATGAAACAAAAGATTTGTATATAGGAGAGCATGGTGATCCAGTTATTGGAGACGATGATTTGCGTGTAAGAGTGATGGCAACCGCCTTAAATCGGGCCGATCTCTTGCAGCGGAAGGGGAAATATCCACCCCCTCTAGGTGAGTCAGAAATTCTTGGCCTTGAAATTGCGGGAATCGTTGAGGAGACGGGAAAGAATGCGTCGGGCATTAAAAAAGGTGATCGTATATACGCACTTCTTCCGGGCGGAGGATATGCAGAAAAGGCAAGGGTACCTGCCGGTCTTGCGATTCCAATTCCTGATGGCCTTACATTTGAGGAAGCGACAGCTATTCCTGAGGCGTTTTTAACTGCTTACCTGAATCTATTTGAACTTGGAAAAATGAAACAGGGTGATTACGTCCTCATTCACGCAGCAGCAAGCGGGGTGGGAACCGCAGCTATCCAGCTTGCTCGAGAGGTAGGGGCCATTCCGATTGCTACGGCTGGCAGCAGCAAGAAACTTGAGGTTTGTCAAAGGTTAGGGGCAGAGTACGTTATCAATTACCATGAGGAGTCGTTTTCTCAGAGGGTGAGGGAAATTACCGGTGGTAAGGGCGTAGATGTAATCCTTGATCCTGTTGGTGCTTCTTATTGGGATGAAAACCTTGAATCCATCTCTCAGGATGGAAGATGGGTTGTAATTGGCGGAATGGGCGGTTACGAAATCGAAAAGCTAAACCTGCGTACCTTGATGAGGAAAAGGGTTTCCCTAATTGGCTCCACGCTTAGATCACGGACCATGGATGACAAAATTCGTCTAACAGATGCTTTCAGAAAATTCGCGGAAAACCGGTTCGAAAATGGAGGGCTACTACCTGTAATCGATAGTATATTCGATTGGGAACAGGCAAACGAGGCCCATCTATATATGGAACAAAACAAAAATATCGGAAAAATTATTCTAAAAATAAATGAGGGGGAATCGAAGTGAAAATCGAATTAGATGTGAATAAAGAGAAAACAGAAAAAAGAACATTAAGAGGCGTCATCGATACCGATGTCCATCATGAGATAAAATCGACAAAAGATCTTCTTCCATACCTATCAGACCATTGGAAAAGATACATTCGAGATTATGGATGGGTTCCTGAAAGAAGCATTCCATTTAATCAAATTAGAAAAGAAACCAAATACAGAATGGATACAAGGCCAAGTGACGGATCCACACCAGGTTCAGACTATAACCTTTTAAAAGAACAGCTCCTTGATAAACACAATATGACCTATGCGGTGTTAACAGGTTGGTTCTATGAGGCAAGCGTAGCAAAAGGCTGGTACGAGTTTGCTGCGGCAAGGGCCTCTGCCTATAACGACTATACCATTGAGAATTGGCTAGCAAAGGATAAACGATTACTAGGCAGCATCACTATTCCACAGGATCCTGTCGCGGCTGTAAGGGAAATCGAGCGCGTCGCCGATCACCCACAAATGGTTCAAGTCATGCTACCGATAGCTGATTTTGCTTGGGGAGATCCGATGTATCATCCAATTTTTGAAGCAGCGAACAGACATGGTTTGAAGATTGCAATGCACCTCTCAGCGTCAATAACAGCTCAGGGTGGCGACTTTCTTCGATATTATGTGGCTTGGCGCTCTGTACATCCGCAATCTTATATGACCCAGACCATCTCCCTTATTACAAATGGAGTGTTTGATAAATTCCCAGAGCTTCAGGTGGCCTTAGTAGAGGGAGGCTTCGAATGGGTGCCATTTATGATGCACAGGATGGATTCTGCTTATAAAGCATTACGGGCTGAAACCCCTTGGGTTAAGAGAATGCCGAGCGAATACTTCCGCGATAATATGAGGTTCACCACACAGCCATGGGATGATTTAACCCCAAGGGAATTCATGAATATTATTGATATGATGGGGTCAGAAGATATGATTATGTTTGCCTCCGACTATCCTCATTGGGACTTCGATCCACCAGAAAGGACGATACCAGGTGGAGTATCTGAAACACTTAAGAATAAAATCTTATTTGAGAACGCTCGTAATTTTTATGGGCTATAGGATGAGAAGGAAGGGTGAAGATGATGAAATACCAGGTATGTAGTATAGGTGAGCTTGAGAAGAACGGAAAGTATCCTTTTACTTTAAATGGCAAAGGAATTGTCCTTGTCCGATCAGAGGATGGAGGAGTATATGCTCTACGTGATGTTTGCCCTCATAAAGGTCCGTGTCTTTCCGATGGGATGATAGACAAAGGATGCTCATCAAATGAAGTAGGAGAATATATTTTTGAAAAGGAAAAAGAAGTCTTACGATGCCCTTGGCATAGTTGGGAGTTTGATATTAAGACAGGCAAATCCCTTTTCGCACCGGATAAAATTAAAGTAAAAACATACGAAGTATTAGTTGAAGATGGTTTGGTTTTTATTAATGCATAAATAGGGCAGGGAAGTTATTTACTGCCCCTTGTAATCTGTAAAGAAAGAAGGATAAAATATGGAGTTTAAAGTATCAACTCTCAATGAATTTTCGAACAATGTCCTAATGACTGCGGGGGTACCCTCCCTAGAGGCTGATATAATTACAAGAACAATGATAGAAGCGGATTCAAGGGGGATACACAGTCATGGTCTAATGAGGCTACCTATATATATTGAACGGATGCAGAAAGGTTTCATCAGAAAAGAGTCCAAAATCACTGTGGAAAAAGAAAACAAAGGGACTGCGGTCATTGACGGACATTTTTCAGCTGGCCAAGTAGTTGCAACAAAAGCTATGGATATGACTATCGAAAAAGCAAACGAATACGGGATTGCTGCCGTTTCAGTTAAAAATTCGAACCATTTTGGAATTGCCGCTCACTATGCATTGAAGGCTGCCCAAAAGGATATGATTGCTATTGTCATGAGCAATACCGCCCCTTTAATGCCTCCTACTGGGGGTGCTGAAAAGGTATTGGGGAACAATCCACTAGCCATTGCGGCGCCATCAAGTGGGAATAATCCTCTCCTTTTAGACATGGCCTTATCGAATGTGGCACTTGGAAAAGTTTTGTTTGCTAAAAATAATGGCGTCCAAATCCCTGAAGGGTGGGGTACTGATAAAAACGGTATTCCAACAACTGACCCAGCGTCTGTTTTAGATGGAGGGTTTATCCTGCCAGTAGGAGGACCGAAAGGATTTGGGTTGGCCCTAATGGTAGAATTGTTAACTGGAGTATTGTCAGGTGGCGATTTCTCAAAGATGATCCCAAGTATGTACGATACTACTAAAAAACAAAGCATATCGCATTTAATGATTGCAATAAATATCTCATCATTCATGGATGTGAACACATTTAAAGACTTAAGTGAAACACTAGGATTATATGTGAAAAATGCTCTAAAGGCCCCAGGAGTTTCCCAACTGTATCTTCCTGGAGAAATTGAGTTTGGTGTCGAGGAAAAGCGGTTAAAATCAGGAATACCTATATCAGATGGGGTACTTGAGGACTTGGAAAAACTGGCTAATTCAATGAATATAGCACCTTTAACTGAGGGGAATATAATAATATAATACATTTATAATAATATAATACATTTATAATAATATAATACATTTATATTGAGAATGGACGACATTGAAACTATCAAATTAAAATATTCGCAGAATTTTTGAGTCACTTTTGTGGCTCTTTTTTGGTTTAAGGGGGAAGGATGTGAATTGGAAGGTCGCTATTTTCCTGTTATTAGGAGAGTGGAGATGCTCCAGTTGCACAAGGAGTACATTGCTTTCCGGAAATTAGGGAAGTTAGGGTACTCCAGCTGCAATGAAAGTACACCACTTTCCTGAAATTAGGAGATTGATGATACTCCAGTAACTTTGGAGGATGATCAATCTCCTGTTTTTAGGAACTTGGAGGCTCTTCGCTCACTAGGGGCTGCCATCTTCTTAATAAAGAAGAGCAAGTTCGGTTTCCCTGTCCCATTATTTTTGACCAATTATTGATGAAATTGTGGCTAAAATGGTAACTCTGTTAATTTGTGAAGTATTTCACATGACAATAAACCGAACTCGTTATATGATGATGGTGTAAGGAAGTTTGTTCAGTAGTGAGCAAATGAAACTTAATCAAAAACATATGTAAAAACCTTGTAATGGAGGTCATTGATAATGAAAGCATGGACTGGTTTTAAAGAGGGAAAATGGCAAAAAGAAATCGATGTACGAGACTTTATAGTAGAAAACTTTACACCATATAGTGGGGACGATGCATTTTTAGAAGGACCAACTAAAAGCACGAATGTTCTTTGGGAACAGGTCATGGAATTAACGAAACAAGAACGTGAAAATGGTGGAGTGCTTGATATGGATACAAAAATTGTATCTACCATTACTTCCCATGGACCTGGTTACCTTGATCAGGAAAAGGAAAAAGTGGTTGGTTTCCAAACAGATAAACCATTTAAACGTTCTCTTCAGCCGTTTGGTGGTATTAGAATGGCGGTCGATTCTGCAAAATCTTACGGCTTTGAAATCGATGAGGAGATTGTAAAGATATTTACCGAGTATCGAAAAACGCATAACCAAGGTGTGTTCGATGCCTATACACCAGAAATGAAACTTGCTAGAAAAGCAGGAATCATTACTGGATTGCCTGATGCATATGGACGTGGAAGAATCATTGGCGATTACCGTAGGCTGGCCCTTTATGGCGTAGATCGTCTAATCGAAGATAAGAAGAAAGACCTTCTTGAAACTGGAAATGGCGCGATGTCTGATGACATCATTCGTGACAGGGAAGAGCTTTCCGAGCAAATTCGCGCCCTCCAGGAATTGAAGGAGCTTGCAGTTTCCTATGGCTATGATATTTCAGAGCCAGCTACAAATGCGAAGGAAGCATTTCAATGGCTATATTTTGCCTATTTAGCTGCGATAAAAGAACAAAATGGAGCTGCAATGAGCCTAGGACGTGTGTCTACATTCCTAGATATCTATATTGAAAGAGATCTAGCAAACGAAGTTTTAACCGAGCAGGAAGCGCAGGAAATTGTTGACCATTTTGTAATGAAACTGCGACTCGTGAAGTTTGCGAGAACACCGGATTACAATGAACTATTTAGTGGAGACCCAACTTGGGTGACGGAATCACTAGCCGGTGTAGCACTTGATGGCCGTCCATTAGTTACAAAAAACTCTTTCCGTTTCTTGCATACACTAGACAATCTTGGACCAGCACCAGAGCCAAACTTAACTGTTCTTTGGTCTGTGAAACTACCTGAAAACTATAAAAAATATTGTGCGAAAATGTCTATCAAAACAAGCTCAATTCAATATGAAAATGATGATATTATGCGAGAAACGTATGGTGACGATTATGGTATCGCGTGCTGCGTATCCGCAATGGCAATCGGAAAACAAATGCAGTTTTTCGGAGCAAGAGCGAACCTTGCAAAAGCTTTAATCTACGCAATCAATGGCGGAATCGATGAAAAACTGAAAATTCAAGTGGGTCCAAGCTACGCACCGATTACTTCTGAGTATTTGGACTATGAGGAAGTCCTTCAAAAGTATGATGTGATGCTTGAATGGCTTGCTGGCCTTTATGTGAACACATTAAACATCATTCACTATATGCATGATAAATACAGCTACGAACGTTTGGAAATGGCGCTTCATGATCGTGAAGTTCTACGCACTATGGCATGTGGAATCGCGGGTCTATCCGTTGTTGCAGATTCACTAAGTGCCATCAAGCATGCAAAAGTAAAAACAATTCGTGATGAGAATGGCATTGTTGTAGATTACGAGATTGAAGGGGATTTCCCGAAATACGGTAATAATGATGATCAAGTCGATGAAATCGCGGTTGAGCTAGTGAAACGTTTTATGAATAAAATCAAAAAACATAAAACATATCGCAACTCTGTTCACACTCAATCCATTTTAACAATAACATCTAATGTCGTGTACGGGAAAAAGACAGGGAACACACCTGATGGTCGTAAAGCTGGGGAGCCATTCGCACCTGGTGCAAACCCACTCCATGGCCGCGATACAAAGGGTACACTCGCATCCTTAAGTTCTGTTGCGAAGCTTCCATATGAGTACGCGTTAGATGGTATCTCTAATACATTCTCAATTGTACCGAAGGCTTTAGGCAGAGAGGAAGAAGCAAGAATCAGTAACCTTGCAGGCTTACTTGATGGATATGCAATGAAAAAAGGACACCATCTAAATGTAAACGTCTTTGATCGCGAAACATTAATGGACGCAATGGAACATCCAGAGCTTTACCCGCAATTAACGATTCGTGTTTCAGGATATGCCGTGAATTTTATCAAACTCACAAGAGAACAACAAATTGATGTTATAAATAGAACATTCCATGAAAGTATGTAACTAAAGGGAGGACGGGAAGCATGAACGGACGCATTCATTCCATAGAAACATGTGGAACAGTTGATGGACCAGGACTACGTTATGTCATTTTCACTCAGGGGTGTTTGCTCCGTTGCCAGTTCTGCCATAACCCTGATACTTGGAAATTAAATATGGGGAAGGAAATGAGTGTTTCGGAGATTATGAATGATATCAAAACCTACCTCCCCTTTTTCCAAGCATCAGGAGGCGGTGTGACCGTTAGTGGTGGTGAGCCCTTGCTCCAGCTCGATTTTTTAATTGAACTTTTTAAAGAATGCAAGAAGCTTGGGATTCACACCACAATCGATAGCTCTGGCGGATGCTTTACTCGTGCTCCACATTTCATCGAGCGCTTAGAGGAATTGCTCACCCTGACCGATTTGATTTTACTAGATATAAAGGAAATCGATCCAGTGAAGCATAAGGAATTAACCGGCTTGAGCAACGAACATATTTTAGACTTTGCGCAGTATTTATCAGATAAAAATGTTCCCGTTTGGATTCGGCATGTGTTAGTTCCAACGATAAGCGATAATGATGAGGACCTTACGGAACTATCAGAGTTTATAAGAACCCTAAAAAATGTGGAAAAGGTTGAAGTTCTTCCGTATCACAAGCTCGGAATTTACAAATGGGAAAGCCTTGGCCTTGAATACAAACTAAAAGATGTCGAGCCTCCAACCGAAGAACGAGTCAAAAACGCAGAAAGAATATTAGGGTCATAGGGACAGGTTCCTCGACCTCCCATATTTTTCCTGGGACAGGGGACCTGTCCCTCTGTCCCAAAAAGAGTATGAAGATCGTCTTCATACTTTTTTTCTTTTTGCAGGAGAATATAAAGTTTTTGAGAAATGTAAAGGGATGGAATTATTTTTATAAAGTTGAAACAAATATGCCAGTGAAACGACTTATTCTTGATTGGGGGCGAGGTATTGGAGAATATGTCATTCGATATAGAAAAAATTTACGACATGTATTACCGGGATGTTTATCATTTTGCCTTGTTTTATACAAACAACCGTCAAGAAGCCGAAGACATCACACAAGAAACCTTTATTAAAGTCATCAAAAACATAGGTAGCTTACAAAATCCTGAACGAATGAAAACATGGATTTTCTCAATAGCAAAGCATACAGCAATTGATCTAAAACGAAAACAAAAGTTTATTCAATTTCTACCGGACTGGATCTATGAAAAAGAATCAGAAGAAGCTACACCTGAAAAGAAGGCCATCCAAAAGAAAGAATGGGAAGAGCTGCAGGAGGCACTCATAAGGTTAAAGTCAAACTATCGGACAGTGATTATTTTACGAGGATTAAAAGAGCTGTCAATTAAAGAAACAGCTGAAATCATGGGCTGTAGTGAAAGAAAAGTGCGCGTTGACTACCACAGAGCCATTCAACAAATGAGAAAGCATGTTCAAGTACATGAGGAAGGGTGGGGACTCAATGAACAATCGAAATGATGACAAATGGTTACAGCCCTTAAAAAATCGTCCTGACCTTGAACCGAACCCTGTTTTTGCAAAGGAACTCAAAGAAAAGCTAACAGAAAATCATAAAATAAAACGAAGAAATTATTCAGTGCTAAAAATGTGGCTCCCCTTAACAATGGCAATCATGTTGTTCTCCATCATTACGGTGTCCTATGTGACAAGCAATCAAGAACAAGGGCAGAAGCCGGTGGAGATAGAGGAAGCTTCAAATGTAGTTAACCCAGATTTTGATATGTTATTAGCAGAGAATCCTGCGTATCAACCATTTTACAACTCAGTGCTTAAGGCAACAGGAACAAAAGAAACGAGTAAACTAGTTGTTAATTTTTTTGAGGCATTGCATGTGGAAGATAAGGAATTCCTTAAGAAAAATGTATTTTTTGTGGCCAATCCAGAAAAGGAAGTTGAGGTCCTACTCGATTTTTACAAGGGAATTGATGTGAGTTCATTAGATGCTCACTCGTTTAAAGAGAGTCAGGCTGAACCTAGTATGGAAATTGTCTTTTCCTATATACAAAATGATGAGGATAAACTTCATCACATCTATGTCAACTACTTGGAAGAAGGGAAAGCAGAAATTTATTCGCCACGCGATGAGTTTGTACCAGATGTCGAAAATGATCTTGAGCTAAATGAGCAGGAGAGGGCAGCATACGAAGCATTCAAAGTCGACCATGATCCTGAGGCACTAAGAAATCTCGGACCAATTAGTGTCGCGAAGATTTATATCCAAGCTAATGCAGACGGTGATCAAGAAACATCCTATGCTCTGTATACAACAAGAGAGGAACAAGTCATGTGGTCGATGGAAAAGGATAAGGAGTACTGGGAACAAGAAAATCAAGAAACAAGAGACCCTGAAAATTACAAGAAATCATATTACGGATTAGGGTCAGGTACATTTCAGCAAATGAATGAAAATGAAGGCTACATTTCATTCCGTACTAAAAATGGCGACATGGGCTTCCAAATGGTAAAAGACGAAAACGGAATTTGGAAAGTATCTTTTATGCCAATCCAATAATGAAATGAAAAAATCCAACCTCATTTTAACAGGAGGTTGGATTTGGTTTACTGTAGTTTAAAACCTTCTTCAAATAGATAATCTTCGGCGTCGTCATAGGAGCCAAAAGCTTCTTCTAAATTTAAGCCTGAGTAAATGTTCCACCATTCATCCTCAAGGACAAGTAACAGGGTTTGTCCCTCATCATTCACCCAGCGTTCCTCCTGCCCTTCGCCGATGACCGCATTTTCCCTTGCTAGAGGAGAATTAGCGGAGAGGGATTGAATCGATTCCTTCACAATTTTTCGTAACTCAGCTTCAGAGAAATCCCGTATATTCATAAATCCCTTTTCATCTACATCATAGTTTTGAAGGTTTCCGGCATACACAAACCCATTACCATTTGGATGAAGATGCTGAACGACAATCTTTTTATCAAAGACACTGTCGTTATAATGGAAGTTTACTCTTCCTAAAGATACATCCTTGCGTTGTAGCTCTGAGAATGATTCAATAATTTTAAGTTTTTCCTCGAACGATAACATATGTTTGTCCTCATTTCCTATTGTAATATTTCTTTTACTCGCCCAACCTGACCATCTTCTAGTCGGACTTTGATCCCATGAGGATGAAAGCTAGACTTTGTTAAAATATCTTTGACAATTCCTTTTGTCAGTATACCAGTGCGTTGGTCTTTCTTTAGCACGATTTGCACCTGAATTCCTGGAGTTATATCTGCACGATTTTGCCCATTCATTACGAAAATCCTTCCATTCCTTATTTATTCATTCATTTAGTTTACCTTATATTTCAATATTTATCTTCAAAAAAAACAGATAACCTCGAGGGTCATCTGTTCAAAACAATTGGATCGGGTGCATGGAGGAATCCAATGCTTTGAATTGGTAGCCTTGTTGTTTTAAGTAGTCTAATAGCTTTGGTAAATGGGCAAGTGTTTCAGGTCGTTCGTGCAATAAAATCACTATCGGCTGATTTGCACCATTCAGCTTATTCAACTGTTCAATTACACTATCCACATAGCGGCTATCTCGAAAATGCCAATCACGGCTATCGATGTTCCAATCCCACATTTTATAACCGGCCGTCTCAACTGCAGCCTTGTACCCATCTGTCATATATGGTGAACTGCCAAACGGAGTTCGAATGAGATCCGTTTCGATACCAGTTAGTTCAAAAATCGTCTGTTGCGTTTGGTCCATTTCTCCTACAACGGAGCCGGAAGATTGATAGAATTTGTTTTTATCATGGGTCACGCCATGGAGGCCGACACTGTGGCCGTTACGAACCATTTCTTGAACAGCATCTGGATAATTTTTAATATTGTTGTCTAACATAAAAAAAGTGGCCTTCGCATTATATTGATCAAGTAAAGCAAGGATATCCTTTGAAACCTTATGAGGACCATCGTCAAATGTGAGATAAACCGCCCTTGATGGTGGAACTGGTGTTTCCGTTGGTGCTTCTTGTTTTTCATCGACTACCTGTTCATTATCTACTTCGGGAGTTGTTGGATTCACGGTAACTGGAGCTGGTTCGACTGTAGGTTCTGATGTAGGTGAAGGTTCTTCCTCAGTGGGCTTTGCTTCATCAATATTAATTTTTGGTTTGTCATCTATTTTTAAGTCATCATCTATTGGTTCATTTTTTTCTGGAGCTTCAACAGGTGCTACAACCTCAACAACCGGTTCAGATGCATCTGCTTCTAGAAAAAACTTTGATTTTAGTAGAAAAAAAGAATAAAAGAGTAACAACACAATAAAACCAAACAACGCAATAATTTTTACAATGCTGCCCTTCCCCATTTTTCTCGTACTCGCCATTAAGCATACCTTCTTTGCTGTGATTTTCTTCACTATATATGACGTCTTATGTTGCAGAAAGGTTTCAATAATATTACGACAATTTTACAATAACAAGGACTATCTTACCACATCAAAAGGCTGTGGGAAAGAAGAAACATTGGCAAAAAAAGGTTTTTGATAATAGGAATCTCATAGTCTAATATAAAATGGTTAATTTACTTGTTTCTAACAGGAAAATAGTTAATAATCCACTTATAAACATATTTAGATTGAAGGGGGATCTCGAATTGAAATTAAGGGTTTCAGCCGTGCAATATCATCTTCACACAATTCGTTCCTTTGACGAATTTGCAGCTCAATGTGAGCATTATATAAAAACAGCAATGGAGTTTGACGCAGAGTTTATTTTATTTCCTGAATTTTTTACAACACAGCTTTTATCAATTGGTAGCGAGGACGGCACAAGCCTGACAATCGATGACTTACCAAACTTCACAGAACAATACAGATCACTTTTTTCAAAGCTTGCAAAACAATATAACGTGCACATCATTGGCGGAACACATGTTATCCGTAAAGGCAACCACCTTAACAATGTGGCTCATTTATTTTATCCAGATGGCAGAGTTGGGGAGCAGGCAAAGCTGCATATTACACCAACCGAAGTGAACGAGTGGAATATGTCACCTGGTGAGGACTTCCAAGTGTTTGATACGGAAAAAGGTCGCATTGCCATGTTAACCTGCTATGATATTGAGTTTCCGGAAATTGTTCGAATTGCAAAAGCAAAGGGTGCCGATGTGATTTTTTGTCCGTCTTGTACAGATGACCGTCACGGCTTCCATCGCGTGCGATATACAAGCCACGCAAGAGCAGTGGAAAACCAAGTATATGTTGTTGGAACAGGTACAGTTGGTTCGCTCCCAACCGTTGATTTTATGCGTGCCAACTTTGGGCAAGCAGTGGTAATCACACCAAATGATATCCCATTTCCACCAAAGGGTATTTTAGTTGAGGGCGAAGTTAATAACGACATGATCGTGACTGCTGACCTTGATTTAGATCTTCTTTATGAAGTGCGTGAACGGGGCTCTGTTACAACATGGCGTGACCGAAGAACGGATCTTTACCCTGATTGGAAGTAAAAAAAGGAGTGAATGTGATGGATTATAAAAGAATAACTAGCATCAATGACCCGTTGTTTTTTAAGATGCATGAATTAATGAAGAATGTGTTTCCGAAAGAAGAGGTTCTGGATTTTGAGCTTTGGAAGGATCCTCTTGAAGATCCTAGTATCCGCGTTTTCGTTGCGGTGCATGAGAACGAGGTTATCGGAGCAACTGAATACCGTTATTACCCAGACTGGAATATTGCAATGACCGATTTTACAATCATTGGTCAACCAGGTTTCGGCATCGGTCGTTTCCTAGCGCAAAACCGCAGCAAAGATCTAGAGGAGCTTGCTAGGGCAAACGGAAAAGAGCTATTCGGAATGTTTGCTGAAATCTATGATCCATACAAAGTTGCTCACTATGAGTTTGGGACAGTGAAGCCGATGGACCCATTCGTTCGCCGCGAGGTTCTATCTCATCTTGGCTATAAACGTCTTAATTTTGATTATGTTCACCCATCTTGGAACAATGACGGTGAAGTTGTGAAGGGACTTGATTTATGCTTCATGCCTGGCGATGAAACAGTAAATGAGCTTCCAAGCCAATTAGTTGTTGATTTCTTATCAACCTATTACACCGTTCTTCCAAACAAACCAGCAGAATGGCATGAAATGGTGAATGGGTTAAAGGATAGAGAAACAGTAAACTTACTTCCATTATAAACATGAGGTCCATATTTAAATCACTTTGGTTTAAATATGGATTTTTTTTGTCTGAAAATTGTCTGAAAACCGACATGTGATATAAATCATATTCCATGGGGTACGTGACGATTTACAATGAAAATAGAAGAGTATGTTCAAAGGGTTAACCTTCTGAACAAACCAATATCCAATAAAGCTGGTGATATTGTGATTAGTCAAATTTTAGACGGATTCAGTTTTCACTCCCAATGGAACGGGGGAGTCATCTTTTTTACCTTGATTTTAATTGTCTTATATATGTTCCTTTTACCTACACCAAAGGATCACAAAACGTATAAATCAATTGCATTCGCAGGAAGTATGCTGTTGATTCTTTTTGCTGTGGGAAGTCCGTTGAACCTATTGGGACGAATGCTGTTTCGTGCCCACATCATTCAGATTGTCGTTGTGCTTCTTCTTTCAGCACCGTTAATTGTAATTGGAATGAAGACAAACCTGCTTGAAAAAATAATAAAAAACAATGGTGTGAAAAGGGTATATCGTTTTCTAACCCATCCAGTGTTTGCAATCGTATTATTTCATGGGTTGTTTATTGGATACCATGTACCAGCCATGTTTGACTGGATTCGAACAGGGTATTTTACAAACTATTTCTTTTTAGTTGGGTTGATTTTAGCAGCAGTACTGTTGTGGTGGCCAATCATCGGACCGATTAAAGAGCAAGACCGTATGACCTTTAAGCAAAAGCTTATCTATATTGTGGTCAATATTGTGCTGTTTGTGCCAGTGACACTGTATTTATGGCTATCAAATGGTGAGTTATATTCAGTTTATAGTGACACAAGTCAAATGCTTGCGGCGTTAGCATTATGCATGCCTCTTGGCGAAGAGATTCCACCAAATTTGTTGGAAACATTGCTCCCATATCCACCAATTGGCGAACAAAAGAATGGTGCCATTATTTTATTCATTTCTCAAGCGTTCGTTTTCGGTTTGAGTGCAATATGGCTGTTTATGAAAAAAGGCAGGAAGTGACTTCCTGCCTTTGCTTCATGTCTAGCGCAAGCTGCCTAGCCCCTCGAGGTCACAAGCCAATCGCTTCTGAAGGCAAAAAGGGCCTACTGTCAGCGCTCGTCTTGTGTTATGCCTGACTTGCATAGGACAAGAAAGGCTTCGGGAACATAATCATCGCACGAAGAAAATGCATAGCATTTTCGAGTATGTGCTGACATCGACGTTTGCCACAGGACGTGGCAGTAGTTAGTCGATGTTCCACTTCCTAGGCGCTTGCGCATTTCTTATTAGCTTAGTTTTCCGATATAGGCTAAGTCTGAAACTATGTTTGAGTCGGTGGAGCCATCAAGGATTTTACGAATGTCCTGTAGGGTATCCTGTAAGCTTATTGTTTCACCTTTTTTGCCGGTATAAGCTTCGGCTACATAAAAAGGTTGAGTCAAATAGGCTTCAAGGCGCTCCCCACGTTTGTAGGTTTGAACCTCTGTTTCCGGGAGCTTTTCAAGCCCGTGCACAGTAACAAGTGAACGTAGCTCACGGTATCGGCGTAGTAGTTTTTTTGCACGCTGTTGAATCGTAAAATGTGTTTGGTCTAGGTGCGCCCCTTCAAGAACAGAAGAGGTTGAATATACTGGGTTGACGGCAGGGAATTGATGTCTTGCGGTGAGGTCAGCGTCAAATTGCCATAACGTTTCAAGTGGTCCAAATGGTACATCTTCGTCCACAACTTCACCTTTTAAATCAACAAGGATGGTCGTGACAGAATCAACCCCGATTGAATGTAGCTTCTCCTGGAGGGTTTGAATTTCGCCAGTGATGACATGGGAGCGGTCTGCTGCAAAAGCAACCTCTTTTGTCTTACCTAGCTTTGCGATTTCTTCGTAAGCTTCTTTAATTGTTTTAACCTGGATTTGAACCTCATCTAGAATATCGTTGATTTCCGGATGATCTCCTTCCGGTAAAAGCAATACTGTTGCAAAATCATTGCCGCGTAGGCGATGAAATAATTCAGATAGGACTACAAGCTGCCCCATTCCGGGACGAGCGACAAGACCAACGGTACCACCTTTTGCTAATGGAGCAAAGACATCAAGCGTTTTAATCCCAGTTTCAATCATTTCGATTTTCTCCCCTCGAATTAATAATTCATCCAAACTACATTCTGCCAAATCAGCTAGCGCCACCAATGTGCGCACCTCCGCACGTCCAACGGGAATTTTTCCAGTACACAGATTTGATACAGTGGCTGGGCGTAATCCTACAGAGCGTGCTGCGGTTGTTAAATTTGGTACTCTTCTACGAAGCAAAGATACATTAAGTCGAATATCTTCCAAAATTTTCACCTCCTGTTACTTTTTATAGTAAATGGAATTACGTTTGAAAGCAATAGGCGATTTCGTTAAAGAGTAATTTTTTTTACGGTTTGGTAGTTAGGCGGCGTTAACGCCCATAGAACCAAAATAACGCTCATAGAGCCAATTTTCCCCTAGGGAATACACCTACCATCCCAGCCTCATACTAAGCCTAAAAACTAACAGAGAAGGAGCTATCATGACCGAAATCCTACCTGAATCATTTTTTCATCAACCTACATTAGAACTTGCCAAAGCACTGCTTGGCTGCAAGCTTGTGAAGCGTACTAACCAAGGAATCGCTTCTGGCTACATCGTTGAAACTGAAGCCTATAAAGGTCCGGAAGATCGAGCGGCACACTCGTACCAAAACAGACGGACGAAGCGAACAGAGGTGATGTTCGGCAATCCAGGATATGTCTATACCTATCAGATGCATACACATTGTCTTGTGAATGTTGTCAGCAACGAAGTCGACAAGCCGGAAGCTATTTTAATAAGAGCTGTTGAGCCTGAAGAAGGAATTAATCTTATGTACGAACGACGTGGGCAGATGCCCGCCAAAAACCTAACAAACGGCCCTGGAAAACTAACAAAAGCTTTAGGGATTTCAATGGAGGACTATGGCCGAGCATTTTTCGAACCGCCCATTTACATAGCAAAAGGCTATACACCTGAGAGCATTTCAATTGGACCACGAATTGGTATCGAAAATACAGGAGAGGCAAAGGACTATCCATGGCGATTTTGGGTCACGGACAATCCCTATGTATCCCGCAAAAGATAAGGGTTTGCTCACATCGAGCAGCCCTTTTTTGCATTTAAATCTTACTTCCTCTAAGCCTCAGGTCCTAGTGAAAAATATAACTGTGGCTCATTATAGCAAAATGAAAATCAGGATAAGATTGAATCATGAAAGGAGGAAGTAAACATGAAAAAGTTCGGATTGTTTATTCTTGGAGGTATTGCAGCGATTGTGCTTTTATCACATGTAGGTCCAATGATTGGCCTCGCGATAAGCTTAGCGATTCTGTATTTTGCATTTAAAGGGTTTATCAAAACAGATTCAACACTAGGTAAGGTTCTTTGGGCGATTGTTGGCGTCATCGCACTAACAGCTTCCGCTTCAAATGTACCGGCAATTTTAGGCGTAGTGGCTGCATACATCCTCTATGTTGTCATTAAAAAGTGGAAAAAAGAAAAGCATCAAGTCATTACTGAATCATCAGACCCATTCACTAACTTTGAAAAACAATGGGCTGAATTAAACAAACATTAATTTCTAAAATTCAAGGCTGCGACATCAAAAACAAAAGGAGAATGATACAAATGGCAAACTTATTAACTCGTATGAAGGACACAATCTTAGCAGATTTTCACGGCATTTTAGATGAAAAAGAAAAGAAAAACCCAATCGCATTGCTTAACCAGTACTTACGTCAATGTGAAGCAGAGGTGGAAAAGGTACGCAAGCTTGTAGAGCGTCAGCACTCCCTTAAGGATCAATTTGCAAGAGAACATCGTGAGGCAGCTGGTCTTGCTGAAAAGCGTAAATACCAAGCAGGAGTGGCGCAGCAAGCGGGAGAAACAGAGCTTTATGATTTTGCTGTTCAAGAGCAGGCTGCATATGAAGAGCGCGCTGCTAAATTACAGGAAGCTTTACAAAATGCAGGTGTAGAACTAATTGGGCTTGAGAAAAAATATGAGGAAATGAAACATAAGCTAAAGGATATGCATATTAAGCGTATGGAATTAATGGGACGTGAGAACATTGCACGAGCCAACCACCGCATGAATCAAGTGCTAGACACTAATGCATATACAAATAAAGCATCAAGAACTTTTGAAGAAATGGAATCTTATCTGGATCGACTTGAGAACCAAGTAAATTCTTCTTATCACCGCAACACAATTGATGCAAGAATTGCTCAGCTTGAAAAAGAAGTAAAAAATGAAGAAACACATTCAATTTCATAGTGAAAACATGGTATTCTAAGAAGGCGTAGACAATCTACGTCTTCTTAGCCCAAGTTTACGGATAATAATCAATGCATTCAACTTTATTCAGTTGAAGGTTCATACCTCAATAGTGGGTCAATTAATGTAATAAAATTAAATAATTCAATGGAGGTTTAAACCAAGACTAAATAAAGTAAGCCTCCGGCGGATGCCACGATTTTTAAAAGGAAATTTTTCGAGGCAAGCTCGAAAAAAATCGGGCGCAAATTCGCCAAGGCTCATTTGATTAGGAAGGGAGGACCCAAACCTTGTTAAATAATATAAAATCAGACAAACTTAATGCATTTTTACTTTTTGGAATTATTTTATTAATTATTGAAATTACGTTTTTTAATGGCGGGATCCTTTTCTCTTTTATCATATCGTTTGGATGTATTTATATTGGCCGTAAAAAAATGCCGCGAACCTTTGGGAAAATCTTGTTTTGGTTCGGTTGGATTAGTTTAGCCCTTACGGTTTTAGGGATGATGACAGTCAAATTTTTAATACTTGCTGTCCTTATTTATTTGCTCATTCAATTTTTTCAATCTAAAAAAAATCCTCAATATATAAAACCGGAAATATCAGAAGCGCAAAAATCATCCGCACAGGAAACGATTGTAAAGCGTAAACCATTGTTCTTTAACAATATTTTTGGTCAACAAAAAACACCTGAATATGTGTATGAGTGGAATGATGTGAACATTCAATCTGGAATTGGCGATACAATTATTGATTTAAGTTACACCGTAATTCCTAAGGGTGAATCGGTTATATTCATTCGAAATGCAATTGGAAATGTTCAAATCTTCGTTCCATATGAGATTGATGTGAAAGTTCATCATTCTGTCCTATATGGAGCAACAACTATTTTTGAAAATCATGACCCTAAAATGGTAAACCAAACACTTCATTATCAGACTGAACAATATGATTACGCCGAACATAAGCTTAAAATCGTTACAACAGTGGGAGTCGGAGACCTTGAGGTGAAACGAGCATGAGTACCATAAATAGACAAATGATTGTTGGTATTTGTGTCTCGGTGTTTTTATTTATACTCGCTCATGTCATTGTGTTTATGGCATTTCCGTTAGCGAATTGGGCTGCCCTTTGGCAAACAGAGCTCATGGATTTACCCTATATCATTCTTGTCATAAGCCTGAGCTTAATAGGTGGTCTTATTTTTGGTGTGGTCTCAGGAATGTTATGGAGAAAACAACTAGTTTCAGTATCTGACGCAATCTATCAGGTTGAACAGGGGAGGGCGCTTCCAGAACCTCCTGAAAACCAAATAGCTGAATTCACCACGATTTGGGAGCGAATCAAAAAAGTTCAAACTCATATCGCAGAACAAACAAAGCTATCCCAAAAACTTGCGAATGAAAAAGCAGAGGACCAAGAAAAGCGTATTCAAAAAATTGTGTCCGAGGAACGTAACCGTTTAGCACGTGAGCTTCATGATTCCGTTAGTCAACAGCTTTTTGCTGCATCCATGATGATGTCAGCCATTAACGAGTCAAATACACGTACGGATGAACGTGAAGCAAAACAGTTTATGCTGGTCGAGGAAATGATTCAACAATCCCAACTTGAAATGCGTGCGCTACTTCTTCATTTGCGTCCTGTCGCATTAAAAGGTAAAACGCTTCAGGAAGGAATCGGGGAGCTACTAATTGAACTTGCACAAAAAATACCAGTCACCATTGAAAAGAAAATTGAAGACTTTCAAATCGATAAAGGGGTAGAGGACCACTTATTCCGCATCCTACAAGAGTCAGTTTCAAACACCCTCCGACATTCGAAAGCAAATCAGTTAGAAGTCCTATTAATTAAAAGGGATGATTTTGTTATTTTACGTATTGTTGATGATGGAATTGGATTTGACGTTGAACAAGCGAAGACAGGCTCCTACGGGCTTCAGAATATGTATGAACGCGCAGTTGAAATCGGAGGCACAATGCGAATTGTGAGTCTTAAAGAAAAAGGAACGCGGATTGAAGTGAAAGTACCAATGTTAGAGGGTGGAGAAAATGATTAAAGTACTATTTGTCGATGATCATGAAATGGTAAGGATAGGGGTTTCCTCCTACTTATCAGCACAGCCAGATATTGAGGTCGTTGCAGAAGCAGACGACGGTAAAAAAGGGGTTGAACTTGCATTAGAGCTTCGACCAGATATTATTTTAATGGACCTCGTGATGAAGGAAATGGATGGCATTGAAGCCACAAGGAGAATCATTGAGAGCTGGCCAGAAGCAAAAATTATTATTGTAACAAGCTTTATTGATGATGAGAAGGTGTATCCAGCTCTCGAAGCAGGGGCAACAAGCTATATGCTAAAGACCTCAAAAGCAAGTGAAATCGCTGATGCCGTTCGGAAAACCTATCACGGACAATCGGTTTTAGAGCCAGAGGTTACAGGGAAAATGATGGTTCGAATGAGGCAAAAGGATACGCTTCTTCCCCATGAGGAACTAACAAACCGTGAAATGGAAATTTTACTTCTAATCGCTGATGGAAAAACAAATCAAGAAATCGCCGATGAACTATTTATCGCGTTAAAAACAGTAAAAGTACACGTAAGCAACATATTAAGTAAACTAGAGGTTCAAGATCGCACACAGGCAGTCATATATGCGTTTAAGCATTCTTTGGTAAAATAAGACAAAATTATATAAATTTCGACAAAAAAGCACAGAACACTACCTGTGCTTTTTATTTTTTGGTACTATATGAATAGAGGATAAGTCTTTTTTACTTTGATAGGCATAAAGACCTATTTTGAAATTACCATATTTTATGCGATTAAGGAAAATTTTTATACCATAGTTACTATTTAGTTTGTACTACGGATGGTTTATAATTAAAAAGTCGATAATTGACGAATTGCGTCTGTGACTTTTGTACCTTTTTTGTAATAAAAGAAGGACTTTTGCATATATATATAGAAATATAAGAGAAAATGGAGAAAAAGAGATGCAGAAAATGAAAATCAAACCTACTATTCTTAGTTCTGAAGAAAAAGGTACGTTAAAGTGGTTTTTAGGCCTTTTTTACTTAATAATGATAGTTTATGATATATTTTATTACTATATCTATCCAAAGTTTATTACACATACACCTGTGGGGTTACCTAGCAAATTTGGATATGTTGTATATTTAATAATGTTGGTTATAATTCCTATAGTAATCTATTATCTAGGAAAAAAGGACAAACATTATTTAGTAAAGTATATTGTGGTAATCACTTATCTCATTCTTTCAGTGTTGAATGATGTTTCATTTTATATCAATAGTTCTTCACAATATAAAAGTGGTAATTTAGCTGAAATGTATATTGTTTTGTTTTCTCCAATTTTTGTGAGTAATCGATTCTTTTATGTGGTTTCAATAGGTGCATTAAGTAGATATTTATTAACTGGAGCTATTCTTCAAACCACAGAAGTATTCTTTTTAATGCTAATAACTATTGTCTTTTTAGTAATAGCACTTATATTCTTATTTAGATTTAGATCATATGTAAATGCAGTAAAAACATCGTATAATGAACAGCTTGAAGGAATGGTTAAAGGGGTAATTGCTGCACTTGAATTAAAAGATCCTTATACTAGAGGACATAGTGAAAGAGTTGCAAGTTACGCACTATCTTTAGCAAAAGAAGTAAAACAGTTTTCGAATGAAGAATTAATGGCATTTAATTACGCATGTTTACTTCATGATATCGGTAAGGTAAATATTCCTGACCAAATATTGATGAAGCCTTCTAAACTAACAAATGAAGAATTTGAGATAATTAAGACTCATCCGGTTGTTGGGGAAGAGGCGGTTAAAAATATTGAAGGATTAAAGGGAAATATCTGTGTCATTCGTTCCCATCATGAACGATGGGATGGAAAAGGATATCCAGACAATTTAAAAGGTGAAAACATACCGTTTCTTGCCAGGATTGTTGCAATTGCAGATGCTTTTGATGCAATGACATCATCGAGGTCTTATCGAAGTGCCCTTCCTGCTGAAGAAGCATATAAAAGGATAATTGAGGGACAGGGTACCCAATTTGATCCATATCTTGTTGAAAAATTTAAAAAGGTTTTTCCATCATGGGAAATAGTTACTAAAAAACATGATGTTAGATTATAAGTTTAATATATTACCTTGAAAGGGGGCGTTAATATGAAAATCAGAAAGCTAAAAAAACTAAAAACAACTTGCTGGTGGTGCCCATTCACACCTAGAACACCATGATAATGACAAGGGATGCTTACTTTCGGGTTTGCATCCTTTTTTTTGGTTACTATCTACAAAACAAATTTTAAGATGATATAATTTGCTTACAACACAAACAATAGGGTGAATGTATTGAAACTTACAGAAGAAACGTTACTAACTCTACATGATATTGAAATACGTAAGGATAATAAACACTACATTGTAGAAGATCTTATTACGCAAGAATTCTATGAGATGCCATTAGTTTGTATTGATGCGTTAGATTTAATTCAAAAAGGATTGAGTTTAGGTGAAATTGAGGAACAGTTGATTAAGGCTTATCCAAATGAAGAGATTGATTTAGTTGATTTCGGTGAACAACTTCTTGAATTAAATCTAGTACATTCAGTTGACGGCGAAGAGATTACCTATAAAAAAGGAATAAAGAGTAGGTTAGGGTATGAATGGATACCATCACAATTAGGTAAGATTTTTTTTAATAAGTATACAAACTTCCTATATGGATTATTAGTTATTTTTAATATTGGTATTTTTTGTTTTCGTCCTTCTTTATTTCCGCATTACAAGGACTTATTTGTGTTTGATCTACTATCATTAAACATAGTAGTTTTAGGCGCACTTTCTTTAGTCACGGTTTTGATCCATGAATCTGGTCATATACTGGCAGCTCGGTCATTCGGATTACCTACAAGATTAGATATCGGACATCGATTGTATTTAATTGTTTTTGAAACAGATCTTTCGTTAGCATGGAAACTGTCTTCTAAGCAAAGAAATGTTCTTTATTTAGCAGGTGTCTTTTTTGATAATGTTGTCCTCTTTTTAGCTCTATTGCTACAATTATTTATACCGATTCAATCGAGTATATTGTCAGGTTTAATTGGACTTGTTGTTTTTGATGTAATTGTTAGAATTGTGTATCAAGCTTGTATTTACATGAAAACTGATTTTTATTTTTTGTTTGAGAATTTGACAGGTTCCTATAATCTAATGGAAAATAGCAACCATACGATTAAAAGCTTTTTTTCACGTTCTAAATTGGAGAATAAAGAACTTTTTCAAGGTGAAGAAAAAATAGTAAAATCATACAGCGTTTTTTATATAGTTGGTGTTGGTATTACACTGGGTTTACTTTTTATTTATTTTTTACCCCAACTTCTATATATGGTTGTTAATATTTTACCTGGTTTAAGTAGACCTCTTTCCGATACGTATTTTTGGGATGCAGTACTGTTTGTGATTCAAATTTTAGTCATTATTGGTTTATTATTATATTCATTTGCTAAATCCTATTATAG
>NZ_JBALOP010000040.1:0-20353 GCF_036962685.1 Bacillus sp. JJ1566
CGGGCGGATAGTTACTTATCAAGATATCCGCGAAATTAAGTTTACTTGGATATAACAAATAACATCATTATTATGATTGACAATCAGTATCGTACAATAAAAAGAGGGTCAAAACTTTTGTCATTTACAGTGCCGTTTTGAGTATCAATTTTATTTTTTGCGATATCCCCAATCTGACTAAGAATTCCTTCATTTATCGTTTAGGGGTTCAGGTTAAGCACCCGAGCTGATGTATAGTGTGAACAATTCCTCTTAATTAGTAATTTTTTATAAAAAAGCCTTAATATAAAAGGATAAATTTGTCATTTGTCAAATACTTTTAGAGAGGGGGAGTAGGATGCGTGAACTGATTCAGAAAGTATTTTTATCATTAGTAGGTGTGTTTTTGTTTTTTATTTTCATTAAAAACGAACATTATTTAAATTTCCTTTTTATTCATTTTTGGATTGAGATGATGGTTTATATTCTCATCATTATTTTTATAGTTTGGGTCGTTAAGAAGTTGGCGAGACAGCGCATTAAATTTTCAATAGAAGTCACGGCAAGCCTTCTGATTATCCTTTTCTTTACATATGAGTTATTTACCCCGTATTTTTATACGGAAAACTATTTAAAAGAGGTTGGTTTCGAAAAAGCTGATATACTTCATCAACTCTCTCATACTGAACTTACCAACCAAGAGCGTCACAAGCTTGCGGACGAAGCTGTTGATAAAGAAATGGCATACTCCTATTCAATTTTAGGTAAACCCAACATTGATTTTTTTGGAATAGGGGAAGTTATCGATTTCAAACGTGAATTTAATCAATATGAGTTAATTATTGAAAGCAAGCACCCGGAGCTGAAAAAATTTCAATTTACATTTGCAAAAGAGGGATTGGATTTTAAAATAATTGGGTATGGAGAATTAAATTAAGTGACGATCTCATGGAAATCCTTGAAAACAGGGGTTTCCTTTTTTAAATGAGTAGAAATTTCCAGTTATTTTGTCGAAATTTGTGGCTTGGCCCTATGTAAATGCCCGCAGAATTAGGTTATATTATATATAGACTATTTTTTGCATGGAGGACGAACAGTGGCTTACCAATTGAATGAGTGTTTTAAAATGTTTAGTTTAAATTCGAATTCAAAACTTGCAGAGGAAATGGCGACGTTACTTGGCTGCGAGTTAGGGAAAAGTTCAGTATCCCGTTTTAGTGACGGAGAAATACATATTAACATAGAAGAAAGTGTACGTGGAAGTGAGGTATACTTGGTACAATCGACCTCACAACCGGCAAACGAGCACGTGATGGAATTGTTAATCATGATTGACGCGTTAAAAAGAGCTTCTGCAAAAGACATTAACGTTGTGATTCCTTACTATGGGTATGCACGCCAGGACCGTAAAGCAAGATCACGTGAACCAATCACAGCAAAGCTTATTGCAAACTTACTTGAAACGGCGGGTGCAACCAGGGTCTTGACAATGGACCTGCACGCACCACAAATCCAAGGGTTTTTTGATATTCCTGTGGATCAATTACTAGGCGTGCCACTTCTGGCGGAGTATTTTGCTGGAAAAGAGCTTGAGGATGTTGTTGTTGTAGCACCTGACCAAGGTGGGGTGGTTCGTGCAAGGAAATTGGCAAGCCAGCTAAATGCGCCAATTGCTTTTATCGATAAACGCCGTCCAAAGCCAAATGTGGCACAAATTATGAACATCGTTGGGAATATTGAAGGGAAAAATGCCATCATTATCGACGATTTAATTGATACAGCTGGAACGATAACCATAGCGGCAAAAGCCTTAAAGGAAATGGGGGCAAAAGGTGTTTACGCATGCTGTACACACCCAGTATTATCTGGCCCAGCGATTGAACGAATCGAATCATCACCAATTCAAGAATTGGTCATCACAAATACCATTCAATTACCAGAAGAAAAACAAATCGACAAAATCACAACGATTTCCGTGGCTCCATTGCTAGTCAACGCAGTCGACCGAATCCACAACGAAAAAGCCGTGAGTCCTTTATTTGAATAATAAATGTTTAGAGAGCTGCTCCAGTTTTTGGGGCTGCTCTTTTTTTGTGGGACACGGGGACAGGTCCCTTGTCCCACATTAAATAAATAATTAACAGAATTCCTGAAATGGGGGTTCACCGTTTTTTGTTATGGTCCGCTCCCTTTACGAATAAATTAGTAAAAAATATAAGGGGGAATTCATCAATGGTGAAGCGCCAACGACTTGGTGGGTATTTTGCAATTATTTCTGCCGTGATGCTTGTTCTTGTGATGGTTTTAACACAAACAGTTGTTGTCCAGGGAGAGGACGTTTACGAACAAACGGTTCTTTCGTTAGCGGCTTATCCGGTTTTGAACTGGGTGCTACTGCTGCTCGGGGCATTTGCAATGATTCTAGTATGCTGGACAGTCGAAGCGATTGACACACGACTTCGTTTAGGGAATCCAAAAATGAGCTCGAATGTATCGAGATTTGCATACCTTCATTTATTTTCCTACACCTTTTACATGCTGCTACCGGCTGCAGCCCTCCACGACCTCGCAAATAAAGATAAAAACATCGAAGAAGCCCTCGCAACCGTCCAACCTATGATTGAACTAGGACTTGTCATTTCTGTATTTTCAAGTATCTGTTTGAGCATCTGGCTCATACAAATAGGAACACTTATTTTAAAAACGGGGTTGTTTTCGAAAATGTTAGGAATTTTCACAACGATTATCAGTACAATCGTACTTTTTTCGGGTGCGTATGAAGCCTTATATGGAAGAGGTTCGGCGATTGGAATCATCTCAAGTATCCTCACCTTTGTCGGCGCCTTTGTCATTTGGAAAATTTGGATTGGGGTTGAGTTGTTGAAGAAAACGGCTAACATCGATAAAATCGAATTATGTTGAAAAATGAGGGGTTACAATTGTACCCCCTTTTTGGGACGAGGGACCTGTCCCTCTGTCCCATTAGTGTGGGGGGATTTTATGAATGGCGAGGAGAAATGTCCGTTTTGTAATTCTAGGTTGATTGAGGATGTGTGGGAAATGATCCATGAGGAGGAGGATGGAAGCATCGTCCAAGAAATCATTTACCCAGCCCTTATTTGTAGTAATTATTGTGGTTTTTATAAAAGCATTCGGGGGATGAAGTATGAAAAATAGACCAAATATCTTTCAAATTGGAACGAAGGAACTTACACAAGATGCTTTCATTGTATGGAGTTTATCATGGATCAATCTGCCAGGGGATTTTCCGGAAAAGCAATACGGATTGGAACTATTAAACACCATGTTAAAATTGCATGATATTAGTGTACCCAGTAACCTAATAGATTCGATAAAAATCAAAAGACAGTACAAAAACATTGATATTCTAGTAAGTTTTAGTGCGGGTCATAAAAAGTATCAAATAATAATTGAAGATAAAACAAACACGGCTATGCATTCTGGCCAACTAGAAAAATATTTTAATATAGTTAAAAGTGAAAATCGTAAAGATGACGTGGAGATAATCGGAATTTACTATAAAACTGGTTATATTTTTGATAATGAAGTTAGCTATATTAATAGATTTAATGAAACTATAGGTAGGTTTAGAATCTTTAATAGACAAGAAATGATCAATGTTATGTCTACCTATCTTGAAGTGATATCAAGTGATATATTCCACGATTATTATGACCATATTTTTGAACTGCAACAAGAAGAGAATCGTCACATAGCAAATATAGCCTCAAAGGATTTGGATAAGGTGCAGAGTTCACTAGAATCGGCTGTGGGCCAGTGGATTTTTATGAAAGAGTTATTCGGAAAGATTGCGAACGAAGACGATAAGACTTCGATTCGTAGAGGGAATAGTAGTGGGAGGCCGTGGACACAATGCTCGTTCAAACCATCGAATACAAGTCCTGAATTTCCCGAGGCTTTATTTTATCGTTTAGACAGTCGTCAAGAAGGTTTTTATTTGTCGATTCGCCAATATTACAATTATGATTCTAATTTCAGTAAATTAAATAAACCATTAGAATCATATAGATGGGATAAAGTAAACCGGCTAAATAAGTTAATTAAGATATTCCAGGAAATTATGGAGCAGTTTGAAAAAGAAAATCCAAGTTATCTACTTGTGAACGGGAAAAGAGTAACCGATCGTGCAGGAAAAAAAGAATCAGAGATTGGGGTGTTTTTCATTAATGGCATGAATACACCCGACAAGATAATGAGATTCATTCCTGAGTTTCATCAAAGGTTCTTGAAGGAAGTAAAAGGGAAAGAGAAATGGGAATTAGTCTAGGCTTTGAATCCTAAAGAACGTTCTACAAAAAAAGTAGCTGTCCTGGATGGATAGCTACTTTCTTATTTTAGATTCCTTTGGACAGCTGCTCTTCTTGCGGCATGTAGCTACTATGGCCGCAAGGGACGGAGGGACAGGTCCCGTGTCCCAGAAATAAGAGAGTGGGACGAGGGACCTGTCCCCGTGTCCCAATTAAGAAGCCTTCTGCCCATCAAAAATCTGCACTTTTGTTTCTGTTGGTTTCTTCATGAAAATGAAGTTCATTACGATGGCTGTTAGGCTTCCGATGACGATCCCGTTGCTGGTTAGGATTTGGACGCCTTCTGGTAGGTTTGCGAATAGGGTTGGTACGGTTGTGATGCCGAGTCCCATTCCAATTGAACATGCCATGATTAAGAGATTTGCCTGTGATGCAAAGTCAACTTTGCTTAGCATTTTGATGCCCGCTGAGATGACCATACCGAACATCGCAAGCATCGCGCCACCGAGAACTGGTGTCGGGATGACAGTAGTGAACGCGCCGACTTTTGGGAGGAATCCAAGTATGATTAAAAATGCCCCAGCTGCGTAGATGACTGTGTTCTTTTTTACACCTGAAAGCTGGATTAGTCCAACGTTCTGTGAGTACGTTGTATATGGGAATGCGTTGAAAATTCCGCCTAAAATGGTCGCAATTCCTTCTGCACGGTATCCCTTTGCTATCTCTTCTTCTGTTAGCTTTTTACCAGTGATATCACTGAGTGCGAAGTAAACGCCTGAAGCCTCAACAAGCCCTACGATTAATACTAAAATCATCATGATGATCGCTGATGGCTCAAACGTTGGCATACCGAAGTAGAACGGTTTCGGCATGTGCATCCAAGACGCATCGGCAACGGCTGAAAAATCAACCCTGCCTAATACAAAAGCAACAGCTGTTCCAATAATTAAGCCAAGTAAAATGGCAATTTGGCGCATAAAACCTTTTGCAAAACGATACAACACTAAGATAAAAAATAGCGTTCCAAATGAAAGAGCAAGATTTTGAACCGAACCGAAATCTGCGCTCCCAACTCCGCCTGCCATGTCATTCATCGCAACTGGGATGAGCGTGATTCCAATGATTGTAACGACTGACCCGGTCACGACCGGAGGGAAGTATTTTACGAGCTTACCAAAGATAGTCGAAACGAGAACGAGGAACACACCGCCGGCTAAAATCGAACCGTAAATCGCGGATATCCCGTACTGACCACCGATTGCAATCATCGGTCCGACCGCTGTAAACGTACAGCCGAGCATGACTGGTAACCCAATTCCGAAGTATTTGTTTTTCCACACCTGTAAAAGCGTTGCGATTCCGCACATTAATAAGTCGATTGAAACAAGGTAGGTGAGTTGTTCACCTGATAAACCGATTGCGCCACCAACAATGAGCGGCACAATCACTGCACCTGCGTACATCGCGAGTACGTGCTGAATCCCAAGAGAAGCGGTTTTGAACATGTTTCCCTGCATTAGCGACCAACCCCCACTTCTGGGACGGTGGCCCCTTGTGGGACAGAGGGACAGGTCCCTTGTCCCTGGGAATTAATGGTGGGACGAGGGACCTGTCCCCGTGTCCCTGCCATTTCCTCTACAAAGATCACCTTTCCACCTTGGAGGGATTGGATTCGCGCAAGTGATTCGACCTTGAATCCTTTGTCGCGAAGCAGTTTGCCGCCGTCTTGGAAGGATTTTTCGATTACAATTCCGATTCCAGCGGTTTTAGCGCCAGCTAACTCTACGATTTCAGCAAGACCTAGCGCAGCCTGGCCGTTTGCCAAAAAGTCATCGATGATCAGCACATTGTCCGTTGGTTCGAGGAATTTCTGAGAAACGGAAATTTCACTGGTTTCATTTTTTGTAAAGGAATGAACAGTAGCTGTGAGCAGGTCGTTCACCAATGTTAATGATTTTCTTTTTCGAGCAAAAATTACAGGCACACCAAGTTCCAGCGCAGCCATTAATCCAGGTGCAATCCCTGAGGATTCGATTGTCAAAACCTTTGTGATGTGGTCATTTTGGAATCGGCGCGCAAATTCTTTGCCTACTTCGACCATTAGCTGAGGGTCTATTTGATGATTTAAAAAGGCGTCCACCTTTAGGACGTGGTCGGAGAGGACGGTACCTTCGTTAATAATTTTCTGTTGCAATAGTTGCATTCGCGTTTCCTCCTTTAAAATGAAAAAGCCTGAACATCATTGCACTCCCCATTACGAGTGAGTCAATGACCTTCAGGCTTTCAACGAAGGAAAGTGGAAAGCAAGCATAAATGCATTCCCATTGCTCACTCATAGTCAGCACATTTACGGTGCGCTGGTAGAAACTTACGGGCCATATCCCCGTGATTATATGAGTGAATGCCGATATTCAAATGGTATGTTGGTATTATATGACGTGGGGTAGGATTTGTAAATGGTGGGAGTTGGAAAATGTGGGTCAGGGTGACAGGTTCCTCGTCCCAGTATTTGGTTGAAGACGTGGTGGAGCGAAATTTGTCGAATGTTGCTTAATCGTTAAAATTGAATGGAATGCGTTTGAGGAAGGTGTCAGAGACAGATGAGGTGTACCCACCTGGATAAATGTCTCTGAACGAGGTTCTTGCGGACATTTCGTCGTTGTGCTTAAGGTGAAATGTCTTTGAGACAGGGGCTCACGGACAATATGAAGTGGAAAGATATGTAGTTTGTCTTTGAGAGTAGGTCTCAAGGACAAAACGAAGAGAGGAATAGTAAAGTGTCTCTGAAACGGCTTATCGAAGACAAAGTGTTGCTAGTTATTTGGTTAAATGTCTCTGATGCGGCTTATCGGAGACAAAGTGTTGCTTGTAATTTGGATAAATGTCTCTGATACGGCTTATCGGAGACAAAGTGTTGCTTGAAATTTGGTAAAGTGTCTCTGATGCGGCTTATCGGAGACAAAGTAGTGCAGATGCTTAATCGATATGTCTCTGAGGAATGGTCTCAAAGACAAAACTAGCTGAAGCTCTTTATAAAATGTCTTTGAGACTAACTAAAGTTTGGTAGACCAAATCCTTGTACGAAGACGCAAATATCGCAGAAATGACGCAAAAATTCTGGAGACGATGCAAAAGTTCTGGAAATGACGCAAAAATTCCGGAGACGACGCAAATATCCCGGAGACGACGCAAAAATCCCGGAAAAAACGCAATCCTGCCTTACACTCGCAGTTTGGAAGCGCAAAAAATGGCGCACACTCGTACATATCGAGCGAACGCCTTTTTCAAATCCATTTAACTATCATATCGCTCCACAAAATCCTTCAACACGTGAACAGATTGCACGCAGTCACTTAAGGAAGACCATTCGGCTGGGTTGTGACTGATGCCATCCTTACTTTGGACGAAAATCATCGCTACCGGCAATACATGTCCGACAATCATGGAGTCGTGACCGGCACCACTTGGTAAATACACCGGTTCAATCCCTTGGGTCACAACAGATTTTTCGAGTTTCCGCTGCATGTCCTCGCTAATCGGTACGGGTGCTTCGCGAAGTGTTTCTTCATATAAAAAATCAATCCCATGCTCCGCGCTAATTGACTTTGCTTTTTCAATCACCATGTCAACAAGTTGATCCCGTGTTTCTTTTTTAATATCACGAATGTCGACAGTAAGCCGCACCTCACCTGGGATGACATTCACGCCGTTTGGCAGCACATCCACCTTTCCGACGGTTGCGACCGCTGATGAACTAACGTGAGCGGGGAGGGACTGAACCTCATAGATGAACTGGCTTGCTGCAACGAGCGCATCCCTGCGGTCATCCATTGGGGTGTTACCTGCATGTCCAGCGCGACCCGTAAACGTCATTTTCAACCAACAAGGCCCTGCAATTCCAGTTACAATTCCAACTGGCACTCCGGCTCGCTCCAACCTTTTTCCTTGCTCAATATGTATTTCCACGAACGCCTCAAGCTTGGAGAGATCTCTTTTTGAATTGAAAAAATCATCAACCGAAAGCCCGATGTCCTCTAAAACCTTTGTGAAAGAGTCACCATGGATATCTTTTTTTTGAAGAAGCTCCTCTCTAGTCGCCTCACCAATCATCGATGAACTTCCACTGAAACCGCCGTTAAAACGTGCGCCTTCTTCGTCTGTAAAAATAACAACCTCAAATGGACGTTCGGGCACAAAGCCCGTTTGTTTCCAAGCTTCAGCAACCTCAAGTGCTGCGAGGACACCAAGGGGACCGTCAAAATGCCCGCCATTCGGAACACTATCAACATGGGATCCAGACAGCATTGCAGGTAGATTTGGATTTTTGCCATCAATGCGTCCAAATACATTACCGGCTCCGTCTTCTGTCACAGTGAGACCAGTTTCAGTCATCCATTGCTTCACTAAATCCTTCGCGGCCTTTTCTTCGCGTGAAAAACCAATTCGGTGGGAGCCATTGTCAGCAGTCAACCCGATTTCTGAAAGAGCTGCAAGCCGAGATGCCAAACGCTCTCCACTCACCCCGTTTTTATCTAATGAAAAATCATAATCCGAAATCAATTTCTCTAAAAAACTCAAATAGAACACTCCTTTGCTAGATTTTTCTATATTCTATCACAGAGATGGAAAAAATAACGGGAACAAATGTTCTATTTTCACTAGTAATCTATTATCTGAAATGTTAAAATAGGGGTACAGTTACATAAAGCGGGTGGGCGGTTAGCCACTTCCTTGAGAGAGGGGGTGGTCAGATGACGGCATACGAGGCAATGTCCGTGGCACTGCAATCTAATTTAGTTTTGCTAGGGCTCATAACAATTGTGGTCATGTTGGTCGTTGCAAACAAAAAGAAGTAACCGCCCCGCCTCCACCAAGGTTTTTGGGTGATTACTTCATTTTGTAAAACTTCAAAATTGGTTAGCCGTCTACTTTGCGGCATGTAATTGTAGTGGTCAGGTGTTAGCGCACCTGATTTTTTTTATTATATCTTTATTATAAGCATTATAAACGCGTATTTCAACTTTGCAGAAGCCAATTTTCCAAAAAACTAGTGGGAAATCTGCATTTGGTGATTGTTTTATTGCAAACAAAAAGAAGTAATCGCACTACCTAGACCAAAGGTTCCTGGGTGATTACTTCATTTTGATGATTCTCCAAACATTGGTTAGCCGCTCACTTTGCGGCATGTCAGGTGTTAGCGCACCTTTTACTATTCATTATACCCCATTTGCAGGCGTAATTAACAGTCCGTTAATCCAACATTTCGGCGATTTTCGAGTGGGTCACAATTCCCCAAAATAGCCCAATCTCACAGCTCACTCATAACTTCCCTGTACATCCAGTGCTTTTTTCAGCATTTTCTTCTTCTTTTCCTCGTACTGTTCCCTAAAGCCAATGGCCTCATCCTTGGAATAGCCACCTGCCTCTAGTTCGGTTTCAAGCTGCAAATAGGTTTGTTCGAAGGCTTCGTCCGTTTCTTTTTCAAGCGTCTTAAACTCGTTATAATAGCTGCTCATAACCTGCAAGACAGCGATGCCGTCGGCCGATTCCTCAATAAAATCCTCCTTAGCCCGTGCCAGCAAATCCTTCGCTTTTATTTTTGTTTCCGTTTCTAAATTCGCAAATTCAATCGTATATTTGTCTTTTATTACCGTCAAGGGGTCAGTAGTTGCTGTAGTTTCAATCGCCGGAGTCGGCCGGTCTGCAGGGACCTTTTTCATGTCCAAAAAGAGCTCGCGCTGTGGAAATTTCTCCACCTGTACCGGGACGGGGGCCTTTACCTGATGCACATACCAGAAAACACCAAGCTCCACAATGATCGCGAGAATCAACAACCTCTTAATCATGTCCTCACCTCACCATACATTGTTACCCAATGTCGAAATCCTAATCATTCATTATCCTTGAAAAATGAACCTGAGCACCAAACAAGCGCTTGTTTAAACCCGGAAATCTATGGGCATTGCCTTCAACAATTCAAACAAACGTTTATTGGAAAAGTGTTATCCTTCTACCATAATAATTTCCCGCAGCTTTTTAACCGCTTGGCGTCCCCAGGACTTCACCGAATCGACGGTTACACCATGATTGGCCGCGATTTCCTTATAGTTTTTATCCTCAATAATTCGTCCTTGAATCCATTTCATCTGATTTTCCGTTAAATGTTTGCCGTATTCCTCTATCAAATCCCCCGAAAAATCCACTGAGCAATCAGCAATCTTCATAAGAACCTGTTCTCCCGAAGGCTGGCAGTGCTCCTGGTAGCGAGCTTCCTTTTTTAAGTAGTCGAGAAGCTTTCCGCGTATCGTTGTAAAAACGAATGTTGAAAACTGGGCACCTTTTTCTGCATCAAAGCGCGTCGAGGCCTCCCAAAGTCCAATCAAGCCAATCTGGTAAAAGGTCTCCATATCCCCGAACAACCGTAAACTTTTTATTACCTTAAAAATCAGTGGTTTATACTGTTCTGCAAGCTCCTCAAATTCCATGTAAATGGTCCTTTTAAAGAACGCGTTCCTTATGTATTCCGCCGGTAAGTCCAATTTACTTGGTAGCAGGGAGGGAGTCCAAAGGCTAAACTTCACGTATGAGAGGTCTTGAAGGGGACCGTATGTAACGTATACTATAGCGAAACATTAAGTATGCTTATCTTCAATTGAAAAAACTTCAAAAAATTTGTAAAAAAGTTAAAAAATGTGATGAATTTAACAGAAATGTGTTGAACAAAAAATTATTATATAGGTAGAAAGTCACAGTTCGAGGAGTTCGCAGCGTTATATAACATTAAAACGCACCTAAGAGCTATACATATATACATAAAATTGAAAGCGTTTTACACACTTTCAATCCTCTTTATTCCCCGTTTGTTTCCACTACGACAGCCAAGTTCAACATAAAACCTAGGTGTACAGAAATGTACACCTCCTTTCACCATTGCACTAGTCAGAATATTCATTACATATTGTGAGCAACATGGTAAAATAGTTGAAAAAGGAGGTTTTTCCATGGAACCAATTTTTATTGTAGATGGGGCTCGTACGGCATTCGCTAGCTTTGGAGGATCATTTGCAGGAACAGGTGCTACTGAGTTAGGCCGCACCACCGCAGTTGAAGCGATGAAGCGTGCCAATGTTGACCCCGCACAAATTGATCACGTCATTTACGGAAATGTCATTCATACTGAAAAAAATGCATCCTACCTAGCGAGGCACATCGCACTACATAGTGGTGTTCCTCTGGAGGTTCCTGCGTTTATGGTCAATCGCTTATGCGGATCTGGTTTGCAATCTGTCGTTTCCGCTGCTCACCATATTTTAGTAGGAGACGCTGAAGTAGTGCTCACTGGAGGTACGGAGAACATGTCCCAATCTCCATACGCGAATTTCACCCAGCGATTTGGTGGCTCAAAATTGGGTAATCTTCAATTTGAAGATATGTTGCTGACGACCCTCACCGACCAATACACTGGAAAAGGCATGGGCATGACCGCCGAAAAACTAGCGAACAAGTATTCAATCTCAAGGGAGGAGCAGGACCTATTCGCGATTGAATCGAACCAAAGAGCAGCAAAAGCTTCTGAAAATGGAAACTTTGCGGAGGAAATCGTCGCAGTCGAGGTAAAAACAAGAAAAGGTAGTATTTTAGTAGAAAAAGATGAACATATCAAACCGAATGCGAATCTGGAGTCAATGGGTAAATTGCGTCCGTCATTCATTGCGGACGGAACCGTTACTGCCGCAAACGCATCCGGAATCAATGACGGGGCAGCATCCGTTGTGGTTGCGGGTGAAAAAGCGGTTCGTGAAAATGGACTCAAGCCTCTTGCGAAGGTGGTCTCGTGGGGAGTTGCGGGAGTTGACCCAACCATCATGGGAATCGGTCCTGTTCCAGCGATAAAAAAAGCACTCGAACGAGCGGGACTAAGCTTGGCCGACATGGATCTAGTCGAGGTAAACGAAGCATTCGCCGCACAATATCTCGCAGTTGAAAAAGAACTCAGGCTTGACCCAGAAAAAACAAACGTCAACGGTGGAGCAATAGCATTAGGCCACCCAGTCGGGGCAAGTGGCGCACGGATTCTGCTGTCTGCAGCTTACGAACTAAGACGCCGCGATAAAAGGTACGCGGTGGTAAGCCTCTGCATCGGTGGCGGTCAAGGAATCGCCATGATCATTGAAAATAATAGCTTCTAAGAATGTCTAGGCCTTCAGAAAAACTCTGAAGGCCTTTTGATCTGGGACAGAGGGACAGGTCCCTTGTCCCAGGGTAAAACTAATTGTGAGAATCCTCTTTGAATAAGGGCTCGTGGACAAAATGAGGATTCGTCGATTCTAAACTGTCTTCGAAAGGGGCTCTCAAAGACAAATTGAGGCTGAACTTTGGGAAATGTATCTCTGAGGCCGCTTCTCACGGACAAATCAGTGCTGGGCCTTGGGAAATCTGTCTCTGAGACAGCCTCTTGGAGACAAAATAAAGTTAGCGACGACGGAAAATTTCCTTGACCAAAGCTATCTCAGACAAAACGATGCAGACACTCAGGTGAACTGTCTCTGAGCAGATGATGAATAATCAAACCCCAAACCCAAAGTTACTCCATTCTAACCAACCCCATCGCCAAGCAAATAGGCCATTCGTAGGAAGGAAAACCAACACGAAAATAGAAGTAGTAGTAAAGTTTACAATGATGAAAAGAGGTTCGACGATGTCTTTTATAGATACGGAAAGAAACATATTTGAAAAATTCCCACGTATATTTGAAGGTAAACCAGAAAAAATCAAACAAGCTGAAATCGTAGAGGATGCATTAAAAAAGCTGATTGAACTATGCGGGGACGACCCGGCACGTGACGGCCTCATTGAAACTCCACAGCGGGTTGTCAAAGCCTTTCTTGAATACACAGAAGGCTACCATGAAGATCCAAAGAACCATTTGAAAAAAGTGTTCGATGTTGCCCATCGCGAGCTCGTTCTGGTAAAAAATATCGAGTTCCACTCCATGTGTGAACATCATTTCGCGCCCTTCTTCGGTGTTGCACATGTCGGCTACATTCCAGATCGAAAGGTAACCGGACTTTCAAAGATTGGCAGAATGGTAGAGGGGTATGCGAAACGATTCCAAGTCCAAGAAACGCTAACAAATCAAATCGCGGATGCAATCGAAGAAATCCTCGAGCCCCAGGGCACAATGGTAGTTATCGAAGCTAAGCACATGTGCATGTGTGGGCGCGGAATTAAAAAGACAAGCTCCGAAACGACCACAACAGCCGTAAGAGGCGAATTCGAGCAACGTGCAGATTCGCGGCTCGAATTCTTAACACTATTAAACCGATAGGGAACCGACCCCATGGTCCCATACTCACACGAAAGGCAGGTGAAAGTGGTGAGACATGCAGTCATTACAGCGGGAACGAAGGGATTAGGTAGAAAAGTGACTGAGGAATTTTTAAAGATGGGCTGCTCGGTGACTGTAAACTATAGGAGCGACGAGGCTCGCGTCGAAGAGCTTAAAGACGAATGGAAGCCCTACTTAGAATGCGTTCAATTCGTTCAAGGTGACATCACGAGACAAGAGGACATCACAAACATTTTCAACCAGGCGCTGAACCGCTTTGGTCGAATTGACTATCTCATAAACAACGCCGGCCCGTATATTTTTGAGCGGAAAAAGTTAGTAGATTACGAGGATCACGAGTGGAATGAGATGATAGACGGCAACCTCAGTTCGGTGTTTCACTTTCTTAAGCTGGTCATTCCCGTCATGCGGAAGCAAAAATTTGGCAGGGTCATCACCTATGGCTTTCAGGATGCTGAGAGCTCACCTGGCTGGATGTATCGAGCAGCGTTTAGTGCAGCCAAGGTTGGATTGGTGTCACTCACAAAATCCATAGCCCTCGAAGAAGCCGAACACGGAATTACTGCAAACATGGTGTGCCCGGGAGACATCACGGGCGAAATGAAAGAAGCAACCATCACCAATGCCCGCACACAAAAAGACCCTGAAACCCCAATCGGCCGCCCTGGCACAGGTGAAGATATTGCCAGAATCATCGCCTTTCTCTGTGAGGAAAACTCCGATTTTATTACGGGGAGTGTGATTTCAGCATCAGGCGGGGTGAATGTCGTAAATAAAATGAAATCCATAAACAAAGAGGGATGTGACTCGGTCTAGAGTCACTTTTTTGTTTTTAAAGGAGTCCGAAATAATTATTGTAGGACACCTGTCATCCTAAGGGGGGATATCTGATTTAATGAGATTCAAACAAACAATTGTTTAAAGTCTAAAACCCTTATGTACCAAGGATTGTGCTTCAAACAATCGTTTGATTAATAACGGATTATTTTTGTAAGCAAAAATTCAAATAAGCGCTTGATTGAAAAATGAAACCCTTGGGGCTCAAGGGATAGGCTGCTAAACAAACGTTTGATTGAAATGGATTATGTCAACTAACCACATGTATATTAAGAGATTCTTCCTGCCACATCACAAGAGTAAGAGGAACTAGTGGAACCGTCCCTGTGGCCCCTTAAAGACATGTTAAAGACAACTTCTCGACCTATTATAGACTTGTTACCGTAAAAGGGTGAAATATATAATTGGTTCAAGATTTGGGAATCCATAGAGCTGTCAACTATTCTTTAAGGGGAGGTATGAAAAGTTTCCACAAAATGAATGCGCTATCATATTAATGAAGGGAGATTTATTATGGGGAAAAAAAGGTATCGAAAACTGCTCTCAAGTATTTTAATTGTCGTGTTAATCACTAGTTTCTTTCCATTCAGTGCAAGTGCCAAGGGAAATAATGATGAAACTGTAGTTGCGAAATTGAATGGTCGCGGTTTTAAAGAAGTGCAGAATCTAGGTACTCCTGCTACAGGCGCAGTTGTGACTGATGCAGTATTTGGAACAGAGAATGGCAAAGATGTTGTCTACACAACGGCAAATGGAGGACTCTTTAATGTCATTGATGTAAAAAACAATACGGTTCTTTTTAATGCGCAATTAGGAAAAATAAACCAGGTTTGGACACATATTATTGCTCCAGATGGTACTGTTTATATTGCCGGCTTAGCTGAAAAAAACGCGGGAGAACTTTGGAGCTATTCACCAGAAACAAAATCCGTTAAGAATCTAGGGATTCCAGATGCAAGCCATCAATTCTGGAGCAGCACAACAGATGAAGATGGAAATGTCTATATCGGAACATACAAGGAAAAGGAAGGAAAAATTTTCAAATATGATGTTTCGACGCAAGCGTTTGTTGATCTTGGAAAAATAGATATGGAGGGTGATGCGAGTTATGTACGATCATTGTCCTACCACAACGGGTATGTGTACGCTGGCTTAGGGGTTACCGGGAATGTATACCGAATCAATACTGATACCCTTGAAAAGGAGAAAATCACGAAAAATGCACCTGACATTTTAGGAACAACGGTTGAAGCAATGGGGTTCGCCTACGATATGGAGGTTGCTGGAAAGTACCTCGTTGTCAGATTTAGTGATGTAGGTGCCATTTTATTTTATGACTTAGAAACACAAGAATGGGTCGAGGATACCGTAATCGAAAAAATCGGTGATGGTTCTGAAGATGACTATGGGGCTTTTGGATATTCTCAATTGGCCGTAAATGATGACAAAACATATGTGATTAACAATCGCCATATTTTAGAGATAGACCTTAACACGCTTGAAACAAGGGAAACAGGTATACGTTATCCTGCAGGATGGCGCGGCCTTGCTTTTGTTGATTTTAGCGAGGATTCCTCAGATTTACGTCTTGTTACTGTAAAAAGGTCCGGAGAAATTATGACAGTGGATTTGGATGCGAATAAGATAATCGATTTACCTTTAGCGATGAATGGTAATTTGCCGTTAGATTTACATAGTCTTGGGCTAGGTCCTGATGGGAACCTGTACATGACTACCTACCCAGGAGGTCCTAAAGGGGCAAGATATAACACCAAAACAGGTGAAGTTACCACGTATTCTCATGGGCAAGCAGAAGGAATGGTTGCAGGAAATGGCTCTGACATGTATTTCGGAATCTACTCAGGGGCATCTATTCAAAAAATGAATACAGATACACTGGAAATTAAGACACTTTTCAATTTGTATGATGAGTATGAACAAGACCGTCCATACATCATGAAATTCGAAAATGAAAAATTACTAATCGGTACGATTCCATACTATCAAAAATTAGGTGGAACCCTAACAATCTATGATCCTATTACAGGAGAAAGAGAGACGCATAGAAATATTGTCCAAGATCAAAGTATCGTTGGACTTGCGTATAAAGATGGCAAAATCTACGGCTCTACCACAATCCGTGGTGGGTTGGATATCGAACCAACTGCTAAAAAAGCAAAAATGTTTGTTTGGGATGTCGCAGGTAAAAAGAAACTTACGGAATTTGAATTAGACTTACCAGAATTGGATATGCCACCAATGATAAGTGGGTTAACCTTTGATGAAGATGGTTTGTTATGGGGAGCAGTTGACGGCATATTATTCGCAATGAACCCGGATACTTATGAAATTGTTAAATCAAAGAATCTATATCCGAATATCAAAAATAGAGGGATGTGGAGACCTGTTCATATCCTGTTTGGAGAAGATGGTTTATTGTACACGGATATTGGTGGAAAACTAGCGGTTGTGGATCCAAAATCAGAGGATCTCAATCATATTAGCTTAATAGAAAACGGACCTGAAGTCACATTTATCGAATTAGCATATGATGCTGCTGGGAATCAAAATATCTATTTTGTCGACGGTGACAAACATTATTTAAAAATGATTCCAGTCATTGATGGCGGAAAACTACCGGTTGATCCTGTATACGAAACAGTTCCAGTCTCATTTGAAAATCAAGGATTTGAAGAGACATTAGGGGAAAACAATCGTATTCCGGGCTGGTCGTCTTTATTTAGCCTTACAGGGAATGTTTCCTACGGAGTAACGAATGAAAAGGCAAAGTCAGGAGATTACGCCTTAAAAATTAAGGATACGGCCCAAAATGAAACGGTGTTTGTCCAATCAGATCCAATTCCGGTTCAAGCAGGAGTGGAGTATACCGGTACAGTTGAAATGTATTTGGAAGATGGAAGTGCAAGCTTCTTTATCCGTTATTTCAATGAATCTGGTAAACAAGTTGGGGCGGACGTGGATGGCGTTAACATCATTCATATAAGAGGTGGTCATAAACAATGGCAAACGGTAAGTGCAACGGTTCAAGCACCAGACAATGCAGCATTTGCAAGATTGTTTGCAGGGGCTTCAAATTTCTTTACAACAACAGGCGCCTATTATGATGATTTCAAGCTTACCTACGAAAGGGAAGTCGTCCTAGATGAAGTTATTCTCTCAGCTGAAGATACAACGATTCTTCAAGGTGAGAAGATGGAAACGGGTATTTCTGTCCTTCTTACGAACGGGGAGGAAGTAGATTTAGCTGATGTGGAGGCAGAGTGGGTAAGTAGCGCACCTCAGGTTGCAACGATAGATAACGGAAAAATTATTGCGAAAAATGCAGGAACGGCTGACATTCAAGCAATCGTTACCTACCAAGATAAAGAATTTACATCCAATAAGCTGACCGTGAAAGTTACAGTCACCACAGCTACATTAACTAAACAAATTTCTGACCTTTTCAAAGCAAAACAAATGGACCATTCACTAACAAAACAACTTACAAATCGATTGGAACAAGCACAACATCACTATGACAAAGGCGATGTACTACAAGCCAAAAAGCACCTACAAGACTTCATAAAACACCTAGATGACAGCGACACTAGTAACGAAATTAAAGCAATGCTCACCAATAACGTTAACGCAATATGGGAATAAAGTAAGATAAAGGTGTGAAAACCTACCTCCATTTTTCTACAAAATGGGGGTATTTTTATTTTATATATTATTCATTTGTTTGAGGTCCAAAACCCATATGTACCAAGGTCTGCGCTTTAAACAATCGTTTGATTGAAATCCATTTATTTTTGTAAGCAAAAATTCAAACAAGCGCTTGATTGAAAAATAAAATCCTTGGGGCTCAAGGGATAGACTGGTAAACAAACGTTTGATTGAAATGGATTATGTCAACTAGCTTCAAAGAAATCGGCAATGAGCAATGCGAGTTCTAAATAGGATTCGTATTGCTCTTTATTTTTCAGAAAAATAGTAATCTATGGTAAAATAGTTCTAGTCGAAAAATGTAAAACTTTGTAGAAATACAACCGATATAGTTTTTATAGACACCAAGGGAAGAGGGAACTTATGAAAATTAAAACAAAACTGAGTTTACTAGTTTCTTTATTATTGATAGGTCTACTTGTCACAGGAGGCTTATTCATTTTACAACAAAATGAAACAGGTAAGGTGTATAAGGATATAGACGCGCATCAAGCTTTACAATTTACACTGAAGTCGATCGAATACCGTTTTACAGGCATTTCCAATGACGAACGAGCTTATCTTCTTACCGGAGATGAGGATCTAGTGGATGGAACGGAGAAAAAAATAAAAGATATTGATCGTTATTTTTCAGATATTCAAAAAGTAAAACTAGATGACGAAGATGCAAAGGCACTGGGCGAAATCAAGAACAACCTCCAAACTTATTTTGAATCACATAATAAGGTGGTTGAAGCTTACAGAAGTGGAAAGCAGGAAAAAGCCCTTGAGATCCATATGGAAGAGCAAAGATCAATCAGAAAAGAGTTGGTGGATCCTTCTATTGAATCACTTATTGGTGAAGTAACGGAAACGATTGACAGTGACACAGTCGCATTGGAAGAAATGCAAGAATGGAGTTCAATCATTTTATATGCCGTTATTCTTGTATCAATTGTTGGAGGGAGTTTAACCTCATCCCTAATCATTCGATCGATTAATAAACCAATTATGGTTATGAATCGACGCTTGAAGGAAATTGCAGAAGGCGAGGCCGATCTTACTCAAGCTATTTCCGTTAAAACAAAAGATGAATTAGGGGAAATGGCGTCATCCTTTAACTTGATGGTGAGTAAGCTCCGAAACTTAGTTAGACAGGTAGCAATGAATGCAGAACAGGTCGCTGCAGCTTCTGAACAATTATCAGCAAGCTCAGAAGAAACGACAAGAGCCACGGAAGTCATTGCATCCACCGTTCAAGAGGTAGCAGCTGGAACAGACAAACAGGTTCAGGGCTTGGATGAAACGAACCAAACGATCATTGATTTATCTTCTTTAATCAGACAAATTGCTGCAAGCTCAGCAATCGTATCAAATACATCAGTTGAAGCAACAGATAAAGCCATCGATGGTAACAATTCCGTTTCAGAAATCATTAATCGTATGAACGAAATCAGTCAAACGGTCAATCAACTCTCTGAAAAAGTGAAAACATTAGGAGAAAGCTCTAATCAAATTAACCAAATCATTGGAGTCATCACAGGAATTGCGGATCAGACCAATCTATTAGCTTTAAATGCAGCAATTGAAGCAGCAAGAGCGGGCGAACACGGGAAAGGATTTTCAGTGGTTGCAGATGAAGTTAGAAAGCTGGCAGAACAATCATCGGCTTCTGCCCAACAAATTTCCTCTCTAATAACCGTGATTCAAACCGACACAGAGGAAACCGTTCAATCCATGAATGACACGACAACAAAGGTTTCCGATGGAATCGAATTTATTCAGGACGTGGGAAGCTCATTCAAACAAATCGGACATTCAGTACAAGAGGTTACTTCCCAAATTCAAGAAATCACATCAGCCGTGCATGAATTATCAGCCGGAGCAGAGCAAATGGTTAGGAGCATGGAAGTGGTCGCTGACATCACCCAAGTAACATCCGATGGAACACAAAACATGTCAGCCTCAACAGAAGAACAACTCGCGGCCATGGAAGAAATCACCGCTTCCTCTACTTCCTTAACCAAAATGGCGGAAGAACTACAAGAATTGATTAAGAAGTTTAAAATATAATTATCGCCTGTTGCGTCTGAAATTTAGAATGCAACAGGCTTTTTTCTATAGGTGCAATGAGTGGCGCACCGATGCAAATACTTGAGAAATGACGCAAATCGAAGGAGCATGACGCAAATAA